>NZ_JBSRRO010000002.1:0-149161 GCF_055140965.1 Malaciobacter sp. | reverse complement strand
CAAATATTTTATTTAGAGTTTATTGTATTTATTTTTATTAATAAAGTGGTGCATTTTTACTTTGCACTACTGGTGTATTTTACCTTTGCATTTGACACTGAAGATATATTATTGTCAAATGCAAAGTAAAAGTGCACCACTTTATTAATAAAAATAAATATAATAAACTCTAAATAAATTTCTATAGATATTTTATTTTATGAAATACTCTATTTCCAAATTTTTTAATATAATTTAGTTTCATTAATTAACTAACTTCTACTATTAATTAAGCTTTATTTCATTTGTTATTATTTATAATTTTTATATAATTCCCTCGTAAGCCTATATACTAGAGATATAGCCGAGGGTTCAAAACTATTCTATACTTCTCCCAATTAAAATTTATTCAATTTCACTCATCAAAAACTATTAAATTAGTTTAAAATTTTTAGTACTTATATCAAAATCTTCAATTTCTAAAATATACCTTGACTTAGTTTTTTTTATATGATAAAATCATCATATGATAAAAATATCATATGAAAGGATTTATATATGAAAAAAACATTTAAAGCACAAAATATAGCTTGTTCAGGTTGTTCAAACCTTATAAAATCATCACTAGAAGATAGTTTTGGAACTATAGAGGTTAACTTAGATGTTGAACCAAAAGAGGTTACAGTTGAAATTGCTGATGATACAAAAGAAGCAACTTTTAAAGAAGAGATGAAAACTCTTGGATTTGAGATTATAGAATAGTAGTATGAGTAATCCTAAAAAATTGACTAGGTCATGCTGTGAGGGCATAAGCCATATTCCTAAAATAAGAGAGGTCTTACCAAGTGAAAAAAACTTAGTTGAAATATCTAATGTTTTTAAAGCCCTAAGTGACCCTACTCGTGCAAAGATGCTATATGCGTTATTGGATTATGAAATATGCGTAGGAGAGATGGCAAATCTTTTAGAAATACCCCAATCTCATGTATCACACCAACTAAGAATTTTAAAAAAGTATGGCATAGTCGATTTTGAAAAAGATAAAAAGATGTCATTTTATTATATTAAAGATGAATACATTAAAGACCTTCTTAAGCTAATTTTAGAAGAAAAGGAGTGATATGTCAAAAGAGAAAATCAATTTAAACATTTCAGGTATGACTTGTGTAAATTGTTCAAATGGAATTGAAAATTTTTTAAAAAGACAAGATGGAGTTATTGATACAAAAGTAAGTTTTGCTTCAAGTGAGGGTGAATTTACTATTGATTCAAAACTCTACTCAAAAGATAAACTTGTTGCAAATATTGAAAAACTTGGATACAAAGTTGAAGATGATTTTGAAAAATTAGAGCAAGAACAAATAAAAAGTTTTCAAAAATTAAAACAACTATTTATTACTTCTATGTCATTAACTATTGTTATTTTTACACTGATGTTTTCAAATATTTTTGAAGATGAATTAAATAAAAAAATCATATTTATATTTGCTACAATTGTTCAGTTTTATTGTGGTGGAAGATTTTATAATCTTGCATACAAAGCATTAAGCAATAAAAACTTTGATATGAATGTATTAGTAGCTTTAGGTACAAGTGCTGCTTATTTTTATTCGGTTTTTGTACTTTTTGCACCGTGGCTTTTCCCAGAAAACTTAAGATTTGTATATTTTGATGGGGCTGCTGTTATTATTAGTTTTATTCTTCTTGGAAGATATCTTGAAGAGCGTTCAAAACAAAAAGCAAGTGACTTTTTAAAAAAACTTATGAATTTAGCTCCACAAGAAGCTAATCTTATACAAGAAGATGGAAATATCAAAACTGTTTTAGCAAATAGCTTAGAAGTTGGAAATAAAGTTCTAATCAAATCAGGTGAAAAAATCCCAATTGATGGAAAAATCATAGAGGGCAAAGCAGATATTGATACATCTATGATTACAGGTGAATCTATGCCTGTATTTAAAGAACTTGATGATGAAGTACTATCAGGAACACTAAATACAAATGGCGTGATAAAAATAAAAGTTTTAACAAAATCAAAAGATACTACACTATCTAAGATTATTCAACTTCTAAAAAGTGCTCAAAGTAAACAAATTCCAATAAGTAGATTTGCAGATAAAGTTGCAAATATTTTTGTTCCAAGTGTTATTGCTATTTCTATTCTTACTTTTGTTGTATGGTCACTTTTAGGAGATATGCAAACAGCTATATTAGCTTCAATTAGTGTTTTAATTATCTCTTGCCCTTGTGCTTTAGGACTTGCTACACCAATTGCTATTGTAAGTTCAGTAAGTAGAGGTGCAAAAGAAGGACTTCTAATAAAAAACCCCGAAGTTTTAGAGATAATAAAAGATATAAAATATGCAGTTTTTGATAAAACAGGAACTTTAACAAAGGGTGAAATAAGTGTAGAAACTACTGATATTGATGAAAAACATTTCAATACAATAGCTTCTATTGAAAAGTTAAGTGAGCATCCTATTTCAAAAGCTATTGTCTCTTATATTGAAAATAAAAAAACATTTGAAAATATAGAGATTGAAGATGTTGAGATTATTGCTGGAAAAGGTATAAAAGCAAAAGTTAAGGGAAAACTTATCTTATTAGGAAATGAAAAACTTCTAAATGAGCATGATATATCTATACAGGATATGCATAAAAAGTTTTATGAAGAGCAACTTAATAAATCAAATGGTGCAATATTAGCCTCAATTGAAAATGAAACTATTGGTTCATTCTCTTTAGTTGATAAACTAAAAGATGATGCAAAAGAGCTTATTTCAAGTATTAAAAAAAGAGGTATAACTCCTATTTTACTTACAGGAGATAATAAAATCACTGCTTCAAAAATAGCTTCAAAGCTAGATATAAAAGAGGTTTATAGTGAAGTTATTCCTACGCAAAAATATGATGTAATACTAAAACTTCAAGAAAAAGCAAAAGTTATGTTTGTAGGAGATGGGATAAATGACGCTCCTTCAATCAAACAAGCAGATATTGGAGTTACTTTAAACTCTGGTTCTGATATTAGTAAGGATGCTGGAGATATTATCTTAATTAACAATGAACTTTTATCTGTTGAAAAGAGTATAAAACTCTCAGTTGAGAGTATAAAGATTATAAAACAAAACCTTTTTTGGGCATTTGCTTATAATACTTTAGGTATTCCACTTGCAGCTGGTGTTTTATATCCAGCATTTGGACTTATGTTAAGTCCTATGTATGCAGGAATTGCCATGAGTTTTAGCTCTGTTGCAGTTGTATTAAACTCACTTAGATTAAAAGTTAAAAAGTTTTAACATAAAAAAAGAGAAGATTAATATCTTCTCTTTTCTTCTCCTTGGTAGCTTGAAATATTTTTATTTTTTCTGATTTTAATATTTTCTTTTCCTTCAAACTGAGCAAGTTTAGCACTATTTGCAGCTTTTGATGCAATATTATTACTTTGCTCTGCAATTATTTTTACATTATTAGCAATATCAGCATTTTGTTGTGTAAAAGTATCTATTTGAGAGACAGCATTATTTATTTGGATTATATTTTGTTCTTGTTCTTTTGTTGCTGTGTCAACTTGATTGATTAGTTCTATAGTATTTTCTATATTATTACTTAAAACTTCATACTCTTCACTCATAGATTTTGAAGCATCAGTTCCTTCTAAAGTCTTCTCATTCAAAATATCCATAAGTTCTTGAATATCTTTTGCTGTTTGCGCACTTCTATTTGCAAGATTTCTAACTTCTTGTGCAACTACTGCAAAGCCTTTTCCAGCTTCTCCTGCTGTTGCTGCTTCTACTGCTGCATTTAAACTTAAAATATTTGTTTGAAAAGCAATATCTGAAATTGCACCAATTGCATCATGTGCTTTATTTGTTGCTTCTTTTATAGCTTCCATTGAGCTTAAAGTTTTATTTGAATACTCTTTTCCTTTGATTGCACTATTTTTTACATCATTTCCTATTGAAGCCATTTTATTTGTTAATTTTCTATTCTCACTTATATTTGAACTTATTTCATCTAATGAAGCTGATGCTTCTTCAATAGTTGTAGCTTGCTTCATAGAAGATTGAGCTAAAATTTCAGCTTCATTTTTTAAATTTGCTGATTCATACTCTAAAACTAAAGACTCCCTTACACTTTTTTGTAAATTCTCTGTTACTTTTTGCCTTAAAGAGTTTATTCCTAAAAGCAACTCTTTTAATTTACCACCTCTAAAAAGTGAAGTATCCACTTCATTTAAATAGTTTTTATTTTCATACTCAGATAATCTTAAAATAACTTCTGAAATACTTGTATCTATTTTATGATTCATTGCATTTATTGTTTCACAAAGATATGATATTTTTGCATCACTTGATTTAGAAACAATAGTATCATTTGTATAACCATCTGATATTTTTTCACATGATAATATTATTTCTCCATAAACTTTTAAATCTTCTAGCTTTTTTTCTCTAACTTTTTTTGATATTCTTAAGATTTTTTCTTCTATTTTTTTAAACTTTTTTTTCTCTATTTTTTCTAGATTATCTAAACTATTCTTATCATTTGTAATATATTCTTCAAATTCATTTAAAAATGAACTTATTTTATCTAGATCTTTTTTTGTACTAAACATCACTATTTCTCTTCTTGTTTTAGTTTTTTATAAAGTTTTATTGCATTTTGTACTTCATCTTGTGTAGGTTTTACTCTTACAGAAATATATCTTTTTCCTTCAGCTTTTTGAACAGGATAAACAGTAGCATTTACCCAATAATAATCATCATTTTTACATCTGTTTTTAACTATTCCATTCCAAGTTTTACCATTTTGTACATGTCCCCACAGCTCTTTAAATGCAGATTTTGGCATATCGCTATGCCTTAAGATATTGTGAGGTTGTCCTATAAGTTCATCTTTTGTAAAACCAGCAATTTTACAAAAATCATTATTAGCGTAAGTAATATTCCCTTTAGTATCTGTTTCAGATACTATCATAGTATTCTTTGATAATTTTTTCTCAATATTCAATATAATTCTTCCCATATTATAATTTATTTGGAATTATATTAAATTTTATTATAATAAAGAATAAATTTTTATAGTAGTTTTATAAAAAAAAATTTCTATAAGGTTTATTAACTATCTATCAAGTAAAGAATCAGCTTTTGATTTTAGCTCTTTTTTATGCAAAAACTCTTCTTCTCTTTTAGTAAATTTAGTTTTATCTTTTATAGTATTATTTTCTCTTTTTTCTTTTTTCTTTTTTATTTGCGGTTTATCAATATCTTTTCTTTTAAATAGAGTTAAAATCAAATAAATAGAAAAAAGTATATTTGAAAATATTATAAGCCATTTTATAACTAAAGCTAGTTCTAAATACTCTAATTTCTGTTTTAATGTCAAATACTCAACTATATCTGTATATATAGAGTTTGCAAATATAGCAATAATTAAAAGTGCTGATATTATCATCACTCTTTTTCTAAATTTATATAAATAATACCAAAAAATAGCAGATTTTACTTGTCTAAACATTTACAATCTTTTATATCAAAAAGTCTAATCCTAGTATTGCAAGTGCTGCTACTAGTGACTTTGTTTTTAAATCATCTTTTAATTTTCTTTCTTCATCTGAAATTATTATTTCTAGTTCTTCATCAGTATAATCATCGAAACTTTTATTTCTTTCTGCTAGTCTTGCTTTTGTACTTAAAATTGCTTTTTCTCTTATCTTCTTTTTTATTCCCTCTTTTAATTCTTTACTTTTAACAGAGGGATAATCAAATGCTTTTGTTATATTTTCAGAAGTTACATTATAAAGTTTTGAAGAGTTTTGTTTTAATCTTTCTTTTATTTTCATTTTATATCTTTTTATTTTGATTATAACATATTAAAATCAAAAAAACTTTTATAGCTCAGAAGCAGTTTTAATAATATCAATGCCAAATTTATCTCTTAGATTTTGTACTTTGTTTGTAAGTTCTTTCTTCTTTAAATCACTTTCATATTCAAAAAGGTTATAGGTAAACTTTTTATTATCAGCAAAATTTGATACAGTTATATTAAGTTGTACTACTCCATGCCTTGGGTGTTTATCACTTTTTATAAAAAGCTCTTTTATTTTCAATTTAAAATCACTTTCATTAAAAATAGTATTTACATTTACATAATCTTTTGATTTTATTCCATACTCATATTTTATAAAAATAGAGTATGTCAATGGGTTCACATTCTCTTTTTTTACTAAAAAACAAAGATATCTACAAAGTATCATGGCTCTTCTAATTAGTTCAACTCTTTCATATACCACATCAAAACTTCTTCCTATTCCAATTGATTTTTTATCTCTTGTTGTACTAAGTTTTCTATCATTTATACCACAAACTCTATTATATAGTTGAATTCCTGGTTTTTTCCAAGAATAAAATAGCTCTTTTTTATCTTTTATATCTCCTAATGTTCTTACTCCATAGCCTCTTAGTTTTTGAGAATAGCCTTTACCAATTCCTGGAAACTCTTCTATTGGAATATCTTTTATAAAATTTGGAATGTGTTCTTTTTTTATATGTTTTATTCCATCTGGTTTTGCATATTCTGTTATTAGTTTTGAAAGATACTTTGAATGAGCTATTCCTATTGATATGGGTAAACCTAAATCATTCTTAATCTTTTGTTTTAAATAGTTTGCAAAATCAAAAACTTCATCTTCATTTATATAACCCGTAACATCACCAAAAAACTCATCAATACTAAACTGTTCAACTAAAGGAATCTCTTTTTTCAATAATGCACTTAGTTTTTGCGACAAATCATGATATAAAGGATAATTAGGTGGTATCATAAGAAGATGTGGGCAAAGTTTTAAAGCTTCATTTACACTCATGGCAGTTTTCACTCCATAAGCTCTTGCTTCATACGATGATGTTGTTATGATGCCTCTTATTCTTCCATTTTCGTCTTTATAATACTCTTTAAATGTTTTTGTATTTTCATCTGTAAAAATAGATCCTACAAAAGCACCTGTATTATTGCTAATAGTTCTTTTTTGATTTTTAGTATCAAATATACTTAAGTTACTTCGTCCTCCAACAGCAACTGGAATATTTTCTAAACTTTTATCAATAATTCTATGAGCAGATACAAAAAAGCAATCTAAATCTAGGTGTATAAACATGTCTTTATTTTATCACATAAAAAATTTATAAGCCAAAAATATTTCATTTTGTGATATTATTTGAAAAATTATAAAAGGATAAATCATAGAAAAGTGTAGAAACTGTAAAAGAGAAGTTGAAGCCAAAAAAAGACAATGCCCTTACTGCGGGATTTTAAACCCAACAGTAAATTTAAAAGATATATTTAAAGCTTTAGCTATTGTTTTAATTATTATGAGTATTGTAACTTTTTTTATGAATTAATTTTTAACTCTTCTTAATAAGTAAAACACTTTTACTTTGCACTACTAGTAGATTTTACCTTTGCATATAATAATATTATTATAATATATATGAAGTTAATATTTATTGTTTTTTGGATTTTATTCATCTCATTGTAAATTATAATATCTTTTCTGATTTTTAATACCTTTAATTATTAACTATTTTCTAATTATTCTTGTTTAATTCTTTTTTTATAGTATATTGAGTTTTTTTATGTTAAAGTTTAAAAATTTATTATTGAAAATATTTTAGGAGAGAAGAAAAGATGAAAGAAATTACAATTAAGGAATTTAACGAAGCCTATAAACTAGTTGAAACATTAGATTTTACATTAGCAATAGAAAAATTACAAACTCAATCAACAGGTGGATGGACAAAAAAAAGAGCAATAAAAGCAGTTAATGATTATAAAAAATATCTAGCAATTACAAAAGTGTTAGATGGCTATCAGCTTGTTCCAAATGGAGATATCGATGAAATTTGGCATTATCATATTATGGATACACGTCAATATGTGAAAGATTGCTATGAAATATTTGGTGGTTTTTTACATCATTATCCTTATTTTGGAATGATTGATGAAGAAAATGAAAAAAAATGGTTAGAAACTCAAGAGGTTTCTCAAAATATTTGGAAGAATTTATTTAATGAAGATTTGTATTATACAGAAGCACAAAAATGTCCACAAGCATGTCCTTGTCAAAAAGATACTGATAATAAAGGTATAGATTATAATTATCTTAAAAAATTTGTCGCTTAATAATGAATGATAATTATTTAATTGATTGTAGTTTAGAGGAATTAATTAATTTTAAAAAAATATTTTTTAAAGATATTAAAAAAGAACTTTCCTTAAATGAAGATTCTATTAGAAAAAGTTTAAATAGTAATAAAAATATTATTTTATTGAAAAATAAAATAAAAGAAAAATTACTGATTAATAATTTTATTATAATTAGAAATCTTGGAACAGACTTAGATTTATTTATTTTAATAAATATCTTAATTTCAGATAAATTGTATTTTTCTGAAAGAATGAATTTATATATTCATTCTTTTAGAAATAAAGTATTAGCGGATGAATTATCTGAAGACTTATCTAGTGGAGGCTTCCATACAGACTTTTCATTTCAAGATAAAATACCTGATTTTATATCTTTGCAATGCAAAGAACCTGACCCTAAATATCCATATTTAGGTAGAAACTATTTCTCATACGTAGATAATATATTTAACATTTTAGTAAAAAACTTTGATATATCAGAAAAATATTTATTAAATATAAAATTACCGTATACATTAAAAAATGAAACTATTTGGAATAATCCTTTTGTGAAAGAAAATAATAAAATTGAAATGAAACTCCATTTAAAGTTAGTAGATAGTCAAAAATTGGGAGCAGAACATTATATTGATGGTATACCAATTAGTGAGTTAATAAATCAAATTGCATTAAGTATATCTAAAGATTTTGTACTAAATAAAGGGGATATTGCTATATTCTCTAATAGATATCTTTTACATAAAAGAGGTGAGTGCAGTATAGATTTAATTAACAGAAAAAGTAGAGAATTAAATAGTATGAGATTTTTTATATGAAAATAGATTCATTAAGTTTTTGGTTGCAACTAACTGACTATTGCAACTTAACATGTGATTATTGTTATATTAAAACATTAAATAAAACTAAAGTTATGTCTAACGAAATAATACTACAGTTTTCAAAAAAATTATTGGCTACAGTAAAAAAATATCCAAATATAAATACAATCACTTTAAAATTAGCTGGGGGAGAACCTTTATCTCAATTTAATAGTTGGAAAAATGAAATTCAATATTTAATTAAGGAAATGAAAGAAAATAAAATTGATTTAAATATTAGAATATTAACAAATTTAACAATACTTGATGAAGAGATAATAAAGTATTGTAAAAAAAACAATATTACACTTGCAGTATCTCTAGACGGACTAGAAAAATATCATAATAAGTATAGAAAATATAAAAATAATATAGGATCTTTTTCAATAGTAGAAAAAAACTTAAAATTATTAAGACATAATAAATTAAATTTTGTAGTTTTAGTAACTATATCTGATGATAATTTAGACGGAGTAATTGAACTTGTTAAATTTTTATTAGATGAAGATATTACTTTTAGGCTTGCTGATGCTAAGGGTATGGATATAGATAGAAAGAAATTATCTGAAATATTAAATGAATGTTATATATTAATGGAAAAACATGATACTTTTGATATAAAGTATAAGCATGTATTGTGTGATCTAAATTTATTAAATGAAGCAACAACTCCTTGCAATATGGGAGTTTCTAGTGGAGCATTATATATTGATGGTAATATATTTTTTTGTCATTCTCAGTTTGGTTCAAATTTAAGTATAGGAAATATATATGATAGTGATGACCTTCTAACAACGATTCAAAAAGGATACGGCTTTCATTCTTTATCAGATGAATGTAAAAGTTGTGAGTTTAGTAAGATTTGTGCTGGTGGGTGTCCTTTATATAGAACCAATAACAATAAAACTCCAATGTGTAAAATATTTAAAGAAGTAATCCCAAAAATTAAAAAGTTACAAAGGAATATTTGAAATGATTAAGATAAAAAATGCTTATGAAAATAATTTAAAAAACATTTCACTAAATATACCACTCAAGGAAATAATATCAGTTATTGGTGTAAGTGGTAGTGGGAAATCTACATTAATTTATAATATTTTGGCAAATGAATCTAAAAGAAGAGAAAAAATAGATAGTGGCAATGCAAATTGTTTTGATTATGCATTACGAGCTGGATTTGATAAAATTGATAATTTACCTTATTGTGTTACTTTTAAACAAAGAGGACTTCAACAATCTATATCATCAACATTAGCTACCATTACCCAATTACATGAATTATTAAGAGAAGAGTTTATTAAAGATGCTCAAATAGTAACCAATTACGGTACTGTAGTTAGAAAACCTAATGAAAAAGATATTAAATATTTTATAGAAAGATTTTATCAAAAAGAAAAATTTAAATTATATGCTATTGTTTGTTTTAAAAAATATACAGACGGTAAAAAACAATTAGAATTATTGAAAAAAGAAGGAATTAAAGAAGCTATTTTTATTTCATCTTTTGATAATAAAGAAAAAGAAAGAAAAGTAGCATCAGTAAATATATTAAATAACAATTATCATCACACAATATTAGTTCCTTTTAAAAGTTTAAATGAAATTGATGATTTTAAAGAACTTGCTTTAGAAAGTTTTTTAATTAGAAATGAGAGTTATTCGTTTAATTTTGGATATGACTTTCCTGATAATGAGGATGGGACAATATATCAAAAAAAATCTATGCCATTGTTAAGTTTTAATTCTACAAGGGAATATAGTGGAAAATGTGATAAATGTTTTGGGCATGGCATGATTGAAACTATTGAAGAAGAATTACTTTTTAGTAAAGATAAAAAACTAGATGAACATTTCATAAATATTAATTTAAATAAGCAGGGGCGTTATGAATATATAATTTTATATCCGAACACAATATTAAAAGAATTAAAGAATAAAAAAATTAATCTTAATCAAACTTATTTTGATTTAACGTTTGACAATCGACAAATTATTAAAGATATTATATTTCCAAAAATATTAACTCATAAGAACAAGCCTTCAATAGGAAAGTTTGTAAAAACTATAGAATGCCCTTCATGTAATGGAACTAGATTAAATTATAAAGCTAATGCTGTTAAATTATATGGTTTAAATATTAGTGAAATGTTAGAATTAAGCGTAAATGAGTTGTATGATTTTTTTAAAGATAAAAATTTACATCATAAAAAAATTTTGGATATTTTAAAAGCATTACAAACAACAACATTAGGCTATTTATCATTAAATAGAACAACTGATACTTTAAGTGGTGGAGAATTACAAAGATTAAAATTTGCGATTGAATTAAATAGCAATTATAACGAATTACTTTATATCTTCGATGAACCATCTACAGGATTACACCCATATAACAATTACCAAATGATGCACTTAATAAAAATCTTAAAAGATAAAGGGAATACAGTAATTATTAGTGAACACAATTTAGACTATGTAAATAAAAGTGACTTTATAATTGAATTAGGACCAAATGGAGGAGAAAATGGAGGGGAAGTTCTTTATAGCGGAGAAAGTAAAGTTATTGAAGAAAAGAGTTTTTTAAGAAAGAAACAAAATATTAATTTAGATAACTTTATAGAGTTTATTGATGTAAATATTAATAATATAAGTCATCAAGATTTTAAAATTCCATTAAATAGTTTAGTTGCAATAAGTGGAATTAGTGGAAGTGGTAAGTCAAGTTTTATTCATAAAGTTTTAGTTCCAACAATAAAGCAATTTATAGCTGATAAAACTTTTAATTTGGACTTGGTAAATGAAGTTAAAGGTATTGAAAAAATTAAATCTATTATTGAACTAACTCAATCTCAAATTGGAGTAAACTCTAGGTCAATAGTTGCAACATATTTAAATATTTTTGATTTAATACGAGATATATATTCAAATATTTGTTTATCTAAAGAATATAAGTTTGATAAAAGTTTTTTTAGTTTCAATTCTTCAATTGGAGCATGTAATGTATGTAAAGGGTTAGGAGAAATTGAAGAAATTATTTGTCCAAGTTGTTTAGGACAAAGATTTAAACCTGAAGTTTTAGATATAAAGTATTTTGATTTAAATATTTTTGAACTTTTAAATACTGAAATAAGTAAGCTTAAGAAAATTTTTAATGAAGAAAAATTGAATTTTGCATTCAATATACTTGAAAAATTAGGATTGTCTCATATTTCATTAGGTAGAACTACTCCAACTCTTAGTGGTGGAGAAGCACAAAGATTAAAATTAGCAAAAACTTTAATAGAAAGTTTTAATAAAGTTAAAAAAGGAAATTTTTTATTTATTTTAGATGAACCAACAACAGGACTTAATTCTAAAGATGTATTTAAAATTTATTCAATTTTTGATGAAATTATATCTTATAAAAACTCAATAATCATTATCGAACATAATCTTGAAATCATTAGAAATAGCGATTATATTATCGATATTGGTATAGGAAGTGGTAAGAATGGTGGTAAAAACATTTATAGTGGAAGTTTTGAAGGCTTATTATCTCATGATAGCTCCTTTACAGCTAAAGCATTTAATAATAGTTTTGAAGAAACAAAGAATATAGAAATTGATACTTTAGATTTATCTAAGAAAGTTCATTTTAATAAAAAAGACAGTGACTGTAATAAGTTTTATTTAAACGATAATCATTTTGGAATTGAAAAAGATTTTGCACAAAACTACAGTGTAACTACTGATAATACTAATCATAAATATTTTAAAAATAGAGAAGAACTTTTCAATTTTGTTGATACTTTAAATAATATAGAAATATTTTTCAATCCTTATACTTCAGAATTATTTAAATATAAGGTTGTTCCAATTAGTATAAAAAAAGATAAGATTAAATATCTTAAAAAACTAGGATTTTATGTAGATCTAAAAGATTATGAACTAGAAGAATGGTCATATAGAGTCAATATAGAAAATCTTGAGAAAGCCTATAATTTTGGGAATGGATGGTTAACGATAAAAAGTAATAATATTATTTATGAATTATTTACACGTTTAGTAAGTTTAAAATATAAGATTGTGGGGTCTCCTATAATAAATGAAAAAACTTTTAATCTCTATTTTAATAGTTGCATATACTGTGATGGAAAAAGTACAAAGCAAGTTTACGATAGGGACTTAATAATTGCTGATAAAACTAAATCTGTTTTAGATAAAGATTTTTTTGTTTCTAACATTAAAATAAACTTGAAAAATGTTGTAAATAGATTTAAAAAAGAAAAATTATTTGATTTTACTAAACCTTTTAATGAGCTTTCTCTAGAAGAACAAAATATCTTTTTATTTGGATTTAGAGAACATAGTTTTTTAAAGCCAAATGGAAAAACTAATATTCAGAGTGATTATATTATTTGGAAAGGAATATATAGCTATATTTACCATAATCTCTCTAAAATAAAGATTGCAGATGAAATAAAGAAGTCTCAACATACATGTATTTGTCCTTTTTGTAAGAAAGGCTTTAAAAAAGAAGTTATTTTTTTTACTTATAAAAACAAAAGAATAATTGATTTTTTAGATTAAATTAAGGTATAGAATAACTATTCAAATAATAAATTTTTCTAGTTTTAATAAAGAAAAATAGTTTATAAAAAATAAAGTATTAAAATTTACATATTAATAATCTACATAAATAATTAAATATTTATACTAAAGTTATTCAATAAAATACAATTGTAACTTTTTTTATGAATTAATTTTTAACTCTTCTTAATAAAAGTCCGCCTGTATAACCTATTGCAAGTCCTATTAAGTGAGCATACCAAGCAATAGGAAGTCCTATTAATAGTGGTGCAACAGAGATTAATAAAACCCAAGTAACAATACCTTTTCTTTGATATGTATCCACAAGAGCAACATATCCTAAAAGTGCACAAATAGCACCAGAAGCTCCAACTAAATTTACATGATTGTCTAAAAATAGTATATATAAAAAACTCACCAAAGATGTAAGTAAGCCAAATACAAAATAGGCTATAAAAAATACTGTTTTACCTTTATATCTTTCTACTGCATTACCAAATTGATAAAGTACAAACATATTCATACCCAAATGCCCAATGCCACCATGTGCAAACATAGTTGTCAATGGTTGCCACCAAAATCCCTCAATAATCATGTATCTATTTAATCCTAAGACTAAACTTCCATAATTTATGTTTATTTGAATAATATACATCAATACTGTAATTGCAATTATTATATTTGTAAGAGTTAAATTTTTATTTTGCATTTGTTTTAAATGTCCTTATTGCACAATCTGTGATTTTTCTCAATTGTATTTTATCAAAATAAACTAAATTGGTAAATACTCCAAATATTTCATTTCCATTTATTCTAATAGAGATATTTATTGCACCAAAATCTTTCTTTTCTCTTTCATTTTCTATAAGTTCATATTTGATTGTAAGATACTTTACAGGGTTTTTCAAAGGTGCCATTTGTATTGCATCTACAAAATAGCTATCTTGTTCTGCTAAACTTATATACTCTTTGATATAAGACTTTGAATTAAGTGCTTCAATATATCCACCACTTAATTTATAATACCCTTTTTCTAAAGCTTTTAGTGAGTTTTGTAAGGTTTTTTTATTTTTTATTCTTAAAGTAGAGTTTGTATCAAGACATGCAAGTTTAACAATTTTTTCTTTTTGTTCTTTTTCTTGCATATCTCCAAAATATTTTGAATAAAGAGTAATTACAATTGAAACTATTACAATAGTTCCAAAAGTAAAAAAATTATTAATAATTTGACTTGGATTAGCCCCTCTTCTCATATTTTTATATTAAAGTTTCTTTTAATACATCATCTATTGTATCAACTGCTTTAATTTCCATAGACTTTTTAACTTCTGATGGGATATCATCTAAATCTCTTTGGAAATTTTTTCTAGGAATTAATACTTTTTTCATTTTTGCTTTATGTGCTGCGATTAATTTCTCTTTTAATCCACCAATAGGAAGGACTTTTCCTGTTAAAGTAAGCTCTCCTGTCATTGCAATATCTGATTTTACTGCTTTATCTGTTAAGATTGAAGCTATTGTTGTAGCCATTGTAATACCAGCACTTGGTCCATCTTTTGGAGTAGCACCTTCTGGAATATGTAAGTGAATATCATATCTTTTATAAATCTCACTAACATCAACACTTATATTATCTTCTTTCTCTTTTGCTGTTTTTGGTATAGCTTTTTCATCAACTTTTAGTTTTCTTTCATCAATCAAAAGTTTTACAACAGAATAAGAGATTCTTGAAGACTCTTTCATAACATCGCCCATATTTCCAGTTACTGAAAGTATTCCTTTTCCTCTTAACTTAACAGCTTCTGTTTTTAAAACATCTCCACCAACTGCTGTCCATGCAAGTCCATTTGCAACACCTATTTGATTTTTTTTCTCTGCTTGGTCAATCTCAAAAATCGGATTATCTAAATAATGTTTTAGATTTTGAGTATTTATTGAAACTTTTGAAGTATCGTTTTCTGATACTATTTTCTTAACTGCTTTTCTAAATAGTTTTGAAAATACTCTTCTTAAATTTCTAACTCCAGCCTCTCTTGTATACTCAGAGATAATTTTCTCAATTGTTGGCTTACTCATAGAAATTTCACTTTTTTTAAGTCCATGTTTTTCTAATTCTTGAGGAATTAAATAATCTTTTGCAATATGATATTTCTCATTTGGAGTATAAGAGCTAATTTCAATAAACTCCATTCTATCTTTTAATGCAGGTGGTATTCTTCTTAAATCATTTGCTGTTGCAACAAAAATTACTTGTGATAAATCAATAGGAAAATTCAAATATAAGTCTCTAAACTCATGGTTTTGTTCAGGGTCTAATACTTCTAACATCACAGCAGTTGGATCACCTCTATGATTTGCTCCAAGTTTATCAATTTCATCAAGTACAACAACTGGATTCATTTTTTTTGCATCAACTAAACTTTTTACAAGTCTACCTGGCATTGCTCCAACATATGTTCTTCTATGTCCTCTTAACTCATTTACATCTTCCATACCACCTAGTGCAACTCTTTCAAGTGGTCTATGAAGTGCTTTTGAAATTGAGTTTGCAAGTGAAGTTTTACCAACACCTGGAGGTCCCACAAAACATAAAACTGTTCCTTTAGATTTTAAAGTCTCAATATTTCTTTTTTCTAGTAACTCTTTTACTGCAAAATACTCAGCAATTCTCTCTTTTGCTTTATCAAGTGAATAGTGATCTTTGTTTAATTGTTCTTCTACATTTGAAACAGAAATTCTTGCATCTGCATACTCACCAAATGGTATTTCTAAAACTTGTTCTATATAAGTTTGTAAAAGTGAAGCATCAGGTGAATCTTGATGCATTCTACTTAATTTTTCAATCTGTTTTTTTGTCTCTTTATAGCCCTCTTTTGGCATAGAGTTTTTGATTTTCTTTAACTTCTTTTTATAAGCTTTTATCTCATTGTCTTTTTGATTATCAGCACCTAATTCTTTTTGAATAGCTTTTATTTGCTCTTTCAAAAAGTAATCTTTATGTGTTTTTTCAATTTTTGAGTTTACTTTTTGAGTTATCTCTTTTTGAATTTTTAAAGCTTCTATCTCTTTTTTGATTGTTTCAATTATCTCTAAAAGTCTTTTTTCTATATCAGTTTCAGAAAAGAGCTTATAAGCATCATCTTTTTTAATTCTTAATACAGATGAAATCAAATCAGCAATTCTAACAGCATCATCATTCTCTTCAATTGTCTTAATTAAATCAACTGGAAATTTTGAGTTAACTCTAGAAAGTTTTTTTACTTGATCTCTTAATACTTCAATAATAGAATCAATTGATTCTTGTGAGTACTCTTTTGTTTCATGTAAATCGACTTTAGCAACTGTATTTTTCTCTTCACTATAATTTAAGATTTTACCTTTTGCTAATCCTTGGAAAAGTACTTTTGTTTTACCATCTGGTAAAGATACTTTTCTCATGATATTACCAATCACACCAACATCATAAAAATGTCCCTCTTTTCTACTATTTTCATGACCTGGCTTGCTAACTGTTACCATAACCAATTTATCATTGTTTATGGCCTCTTCAACTGCTGCAATATTCTCTTTATCATCTAAAAATAATGGTGCAATCATAAAAGGATATAAAAATATATCTTCTTCTATTATTAGTGGTAATTCTTGTGGAAATGAATCATAATTCTCTAATTCCATCAAACTTCTCCTTAATATAATACTTTATTGTATTTATTCAAATATTGCTCTATAAAAAGGTACATCAACCTCTTTTATATCTTCTGTTTTAGTCCAAGTTTTTTCAGCTTTTTCTTTATATACTTTTGCAGCTTTAGGCTTATCTAATCTTTTATATAAATCTGCAATTGCTATATCTAATTGTGCTTTTGCCATATGAACTCTTGCATTTATAGTATCAATTAATGGCATATATTTTGATTGCGGATATTTTTGCTTAAAAACTTTTATATCTTCAATAGTATCATCTAATAACTGTTGATCTCTTAATTGATAAGAAAAACCTAAAAAGTTTGCTTTAATTTTAAGAAACCTAACATAATCAATATCTTTACTTATAGTAAATCTTTTGATGTATTCATCTAAATAAAAATTAGCTAATGCATACTGTTCTTCTTGCATATGCGCATTTGCTAAAATAATCAAAGAAGTTGGTAGAAGTGGTGAGTTTCTATGCTCACTTTCCAATGATGTAAATGTATCATCTGCAGCTTCCAAATCATAATCTGCTATTTGCTTTGTCATTTTATTATACCAATAAAGAGCTGGTCTATCATACTCTTGTATTCTATCACTTTTAGAAGAACAAGAGGCTAGTATGAAGCCTGCAGAACAAATTAATAACACATTTTTTAACTTCAAGTTTCTAATCATTTTAATAATCCTTTTCATAAAAGTAGTATTTTATCTAATACTTGCTTATATGAAATAAAAAATATTATTAATTATTTGATATACTATGTAAAATCAAAGAAAAAGGCAGATTATGAAACTAACATTAATAGGTAATGGTATTATGGCTCAGTCACTAGCTAAAGGCTTAGTTAAAAACTATGAAGTGGAAGTTATAGGAAGAGATATTTCAAAATTAAAAAAAATGCAAGAGAAAATTCCTCAAATTGAAATAAAAGTAATAGATGACCAAGAAGACATAACAGATAAAAATATTATTTTTTGTGTAAAACCTTATGCTTTACAAAGTGTTTCTGTAAGATTAACAGGAACTGCAAATACACTTTATTCAATTTTAGCAGGAACTAAACTTGAAACTTTAAAAAAACAAATACATGCAAAATTCTACATAAGAACAATGCCAAATATTGCAGCTTCAATGTCTATGTCAATGACAACTATTACAGGTGATAAAGAAGCAAAAATAGCAGCACTTGAAATTTTTGATGCTATTGGAAAAACTGTTTGGGTAAATACAGAAGCTCAACTTGATATAGCAACAGCAGTTGCAGGAAGTGGACCTGCTTTACTTGCAATTATTGCAGAAGCAATTTCTGATGGTGCTGTTAAGGCTGGACTAGAAAGACATATTACAAATGAGCTTGTTCATGGTCTTTTTGCTGGTACTTCTGCACTTTTAGCAAAAACTCATCCAGCAATTATTAAAGATTCAGTTATGAGTCCAGGTGGGACAACAGCAGCAGGTGTTGCTATGCTTGAAGAGGGAAAAGTAAGAGATGCTATGATAAAAGCAATAGAAGCTTCACATGCAAAAGCAACAGAACTTAGTAAAAAATAAAAAAGCTTTTACTTTATTTGAGACTTTAATTAGTCTTACTATTTTAGCTATTGTAATAAGCTTAGTATATAAACTAAGCTTTTATAATAGTTATAAAAAAAAGTTTGAAAAGCTTGAAAATATACAAAATTTGTTTATTTTAAAAAATTATTCAAATGATTTTTCAAAAAAAGATGAAACCCTAAGAATAATTCAAAATAAAACAGTCAAAAGTATCAATGTAAAAAAGATACTTTACAACAAAGACAATATAAGTGTATACAAATATGAACTGCAAAAATAAACATGCATTTATAACTTTAGAACTACTTTTAGTAATAGTTATTGCTTCGATTGTATTAATTAGTAGTTTTAAAATAATCACAAATATTTATCAAAATGCTAAAACTTCACAAAACATTAGCATTTCTCAATTAGACTTGTTAAGCTCAAGAATTATTTTAGAAAAAAATCCAAGCTATATAAATAATTTATCATTAAAAAATAACAATCTTTATATTGAAAACTCTCTATTTTTAGAGAATATTTCAAATTTTAAAATACAAAATAAAGAAAATTTTAGAATTATTAGTTTCATATATAATAATATTTATGAAATCAAGTGGGTAATAAAAATATGAAAAACTCTTTTACCCTACTTTTTACTATTTTAATAGTAACAATTTTAAGTTTAATTAGTATCAAAATATTTGAAACAAAATCTGTTAATAGTACAAACCTTACAAACAAATATGTATATATTCAAGCTTTGAATCATCTTATATTTTTAGAAGAGTATATTAATTCACTTGAAGATGTAAAAAATATAGATGAGATAAAAATAGATAATAAAGAGTTTTATATTAAGGCTATATTTAAAAAAGTAGCTTTAAAGCATAAAATCTCTTTAGAAGTAAAAGCAAAAAATTTCAATGTAAGAGTTCAAAAGACTCTTACAAAATAGTATCTAAAACTTTTAAAGCAAGATTTAAAGCTTTAGTTCTATGGGAAAATGATTTTTTCACCTCATAGGGAAGTTCTCCTAAAGTTTTATCATAATTATTTGGAATAAACATAGGGTCATATCCAAATCCACCCTCACCTAATTGTTTATTTATGACATTTCCATGCATCCACCCATGAACTGTATAAACTTCACTTTTATAAACAATTGCTATACAAGCTGTATAAAAAGCTTCTGTTTTTTCTAAACTTTTTTCATTTAATTTTGAAATTAATTTTTCATTATTTTCTTTATCACTTGCATTGTCTCTTGCATATCTTGCTGAATAAATGCCTGGTTCATTATTTATTGCAGGAACTGTAATTCCACTATCATCTGAAATTACAATGGCATTTTCATCTTTTAATAAATCATATATTGATTGTGCTTTTTTTATAGCATTACCTTTAAAACTATCTTTATCTTCAACAATTTCAATATCTCCTAATAACTCTTTGTAAGTTACTATTTCATGTGAGGGAAGAAGTGTTTTAAACTCTTTTATTTTACCTTGATTTGCACTTGCTAAAACAATTTTCATATAATTCCTTAAACTCTTTTTTTTATTATATTAAAAGATTAAAAAATCTCTGCTTTATGAGAAAACTTAAACGCTTTTTACAAAATTATCTTTTAACATCTTATTAACTTTATTAATATATAATCTTCGCCTATTTAAAAAATTCAGGATTATATAATATGATTAAATCAATAATTCCTCTAAGTTCCATTATAGCTTTAAGATTTTTAGGACTATTTTTAGTATTGCCAGTATTATCAGCTTATGCAATGAACTTAAAAGGGGCAACAACAGAGATTGTAGGTATCGTAGTTGGTGGTTATGCCTTAACACAAATGCTTTTTCAAGTGCCATTTGGAGTTATGAGTGATAAATTAGGAAGAAAAGGCACAATTGTAACAGGTCTTTTACTTTTCGCAGTTGGTTCATACTTTTGTGCTATTTCAGAAGATATTTATACTTTAATGTTTGGTAGGTTATTGCAAGGTGCAGGTGCGATTGGTGCTGTTGTTACTGCTATGATTAGTGATATTGTAAAAGAAGAGCAAAGACCAAAAGCCATGGCTGTAATGGGTGGTTTTATTGCAATAAGTTTTGCCATATCAATGCTTGCAGGACCTACAATTAGTGCCGTTGCAGGTGTTCAAACTCTATTTTATATTACTATGGCTTTAGCTTTAGGTTCAATAATAATTTTATTTAAAGCAGTTCCAAACCCTCCTCATATTACCCATACATATAATGCAAAAGCAAATTTAGCAGATACATTAGCAAATGCAAATATTTTAAAAATGCATCTTACAAACTTTTTACAAAAAGGTTTGATGACATTTGCATTTATGATAATTCCAATGGTTTTAATAAAAAACTTTCAATGGGATTTTGCAGAGTTATGGAAAGTCTATCTTCCTGCAATGATAGTAGGTATTTTATCTATGGCACCTGCTGCAATTCTTGCAGAAAAAAAAGGTAAATATAAAGAAGTTCTTATGATAGGTATTGCATTTTTTGGAGTATCATATATGATAATTGGTACATCAACTAGTTCAATTGGTTTTATAATTGGAGTTGTAATTTTCTTCTCTGGTTTTAATATGCATGAACCTATAATGCAATCACTTGCATCAAAATTTGCAAAAGTTCATCAAAGAGGCTTAGTTCTTGGAGTATTTAACTCATTTGGTTACTTGGGAACTTTTGTTGGTGGTCTTTTAGGAGGTATATTTTTTGAAGATGTATCTTTAAGTACTTTAGTTATTGTTATTGCTGTTATTTGTGTTATTTGGATAATATTAATAGCTACAATGCCAAATCCATCAAAGAAAAAAATGTCTTATTTAAATTTAGATGAATTTAAAAGAGAAAATACAAGTAATCTTCACAATAAAAATATTGATGAGTGGTATATCAATGAAACTGAGAATATTATAGTTGTAAAATATGATAGTAATTTAATAGATGAAGATGGTGTTAAGAGTTTATTAAAATAATTTCTTCTATACTATAACTATCATAGTTATAATTTCAAATAGAGGTAAGAAAATGAAAAGGACAATTGTTGCAGTAGTAATAATCTTTTTTTCTCTTACCTCTTTTTCTACTGCAACCATTCCTAAAAACTTCTCCCAAGAAAAATTCAATGAATTTACTAAAAAATATGGAAAAAAAGCTTCAAAAAGGCTCCTTTTATGGGATGATTTAATAGAGTCTGCAAAAGATAAAAAGCTTTTATATAAACTTAAAATGGTAAATGATTTTTTTAATAAAATACCATACAAACTTGACTCTGTTCATTGGGGGAAAAATGATTATTGGGCAAGTCCATTTGAGTTTTTAGGAACGGGTGCAGGTGATTGTGAAGATTATGCTATTGCTAAGTATTTTACATTAAGACAACTTGGAATAGAAGATGAAAAACTAAGAATAGTTTATGTAAAACTACTTAGAAAAAACTCTAAATATGAGCAAGCACATATGGTACTTACTTATTATCATAAACCAAATGCAACTCCAATTGTACTTGATAATATCAACAAAAGATTGAAGTTAGCCACTAAAAGAGCAGATTTAAAACCTGTTTATAGTTTTAATGCAGGCGGATTATATAGAGCAAAAAACAAAGGGAAAACTTCTGAGAAAATTGGAAGCAATAATCTAAAATCTTGGAAAGATTTAATGAGTAGATTTTAAAGGAAAAAACATGTCATTATCAAAACAGTTATATATCATAATAGCATTTATCTTTTTGATTATTTTTACAGGTAATTTTATTATAAGTGTAAAAAATGCAAAAGAGTATCTTGAAACAGAAGCTAGTACAAAAGCACAAGATACTGCAACTGCACTTGGAATGAGTCTAAAAGGACTTATGAAAGATAAAAATGATGCAGAAATAAAATCAATAATAAATGCTATTGCAAATAGAGGTTTTTATAAAGAGATAAGACTTGAAGATACACTTTTTACTATTAAAAAAGCACAACTTATAAAAAATGCAAACGATAAAAGCATTGATAATAGTTGGGAAATAGAAAATATAAAAGTAGATAAAAACCTTGGAAATATAGAAACTAATAGCGATGATTTAGATTTAATGCAAGAGCTTGAAGCTTTAGAGAATAATCAAGAGCTTCATCTTAAAAAAAGTAAGCCTACTCAATATAAGTTTATTCCAAATGGAGATTTAAAGCAAAAAAACATAAAAATTTACTTTACAGCTTTAAAAGACAAAAAAAGCATTAATACTTTTTCAACAATTGTTATTGACAATACAATCGTAAAAGTAACAAGAGATGAGAAATTTGAATATGTTCCACAATGGTTCGTAAATGCAATTTCAATAAACTTAAAAGAGATGGAGAGTCAAATAAGTAATGGTTGGAAAACTACTGCAACTATTTATGTAAGTGCAAATGCAGGGGATGCTTATGCAAAACTGTACGAACAAGCAAAAAGTGGAGTTATATACTCAATAATAGCATTTATAATATCAATGCTATTACTTTTTGTATTTGTTCAATATCTTTTAAAACCACTTAAAAATATAGAAAAACTTGCAAGAAGTATTGCAATAGGAAATTTTAAAACTATTGATAAACTTCCTTGGACTACTGAAATTAGAAATGTTGCAATTTCAATGAATGAAATGTCAATAAAAATAGAATCAGTAATTACAAAATTAAATAAAAACTTAGAAAATATAACTCAAAAGTTATCAAAAGATGAACTTACAGGATTAAATTTAAAACAAACATTTGAAACAGATATGAAAAAAATGTTTATATCTAAATCAAATGGTTATATTTTTACTATAAAAATTGATGATTTAGGAGAGTTTGCAAAACAGCATACAAATGAAGAAGTAAATAAATTTATCAAAAAATTTGCTTCAATTTTAAAAGAGTGTAAAGCTTGTGAAAATATAAATATTAGTGCTTATAGATTTTATGGTTCTGAGTTTGCATTAATTACAGATGGAATAAACTATGAACAAGCTCAAGAGTTAACAGCTACAATAAAAAGAGAGTTTGAAAACCTTGCAAGTGAAATTGGCAAAGATGAAATCGCACATATTGGAGCAACACCTTTTAATCCTATTGGAACGACAGATCAAATGCTTCATGCTGCAAATGAAGCTTATGAAAAAGCAAAATTAATAGGTCCAAATGAAGCTTTTATTAGAGATAGTGATGATTTAGTAAGAGATATGAAAGCATGGAGAACTTTAATCTTTGATATTATAGAAAATCAAAGATTTGAAATAAGCTATATAGGTGATGCAAAAGTTCTAAATGGCGAAGATGAAAACAAACTTGTAATGCAAGAAGCCTTTACAAAAGCATATGATTTAGATAATAAAGATATTCCTATTGGTACTTTTGTATCTATAGCAGAACAGTATGAAAAGATAGTAGATTTTGATAAAGCGGTTATTTCTAAAGTTATTAGTGATATAAAACTAGAAAATATCAAGCACTCAATTTCAATTAACTTATCACTTGATTCAATTGATGATTTAAACTTTATTCTTTGGCTTAGACAAACACTTTACAAACACAAAGATATATCTCATCAACTTGTATTTTCTCTTACAGCTTATGCAGTTACTAAAGATATTGAGAAGTTCAAAGATTTTGTTACTGTAATACATGAATTAGAGGCAAAAGTAATTATAAAAAGATTTGAATCAAAATTTATTGCATTAGATGATATTAAAAATCTTGATTTAGATTATATAAGACTTGCAAGAGAATATAGTAACAATGTAAAAAATGATCCTTCAAAACAAAGTTTTATAGAAGCAATGGTTGAATTAACACATCTTTTGAATATAAAACTATTTGCAGAGAATATTAAAGATGATGAAGATTTACAAAAAGTAAAAGAATTAAATGTCTATGCAGCAAGTAGATAGTATCTAAAAATTGTCCAAAAAATTAAGAAATTATTTTTGGACAATTGATACATTTTGTAGCATACTCTTCTTCATCAACTTCACATAAAGTACAAGGGTTAGAGGCTTTAATTTCTCTTTTTATTTTGCACTTAGGATTTAAATTTGCAAAGAAAGAGACATTTTGTGCAGAATCATTAACTAATGCATTTATTATCTTTTCTGAACTATTATAGTTCTTTGCAACACATCTTCTAACGCTTGTATAAATACTTTGAGCTAAAAGTTTTAATATATTCTCTTTGTTGCTTACTTTGGCTAAACGAATCAACTCTATCTCATTCATTTGTGAAACTTGTAGTGATGTTATAATAAACTCCTTAAATTATATAATTAAATTATAGTTTATAAAAAGAACAATTTAGCAACATTTCATGTATAAAAAATAGTCTATTTTTTTCATTTTTTAAAATTGAAAACAAGCTTTAATTTGTAACTTTTTTTTTATTCATTTTCATATAAAAAAAGAATAAAAATGACATAATCAAGCCATTTTAATTAAACATTAATTCTTTATTAATAAATATGAATTATAATACAGCTTTTAATAAAGGTAATTAATGTTTGAAAAATTTTTAAGATTTTTTGTAGAAAATGCAAGAATGAACTACACATTGTTTTTTTTAATTTTTGCAATTGGAATCTACTCTTATACTAAAACACCAAAAGAAATATTCCCAAATTTTGATTTAGATATGATATCTATAAATGGTTCTTATAGTGGAGCTAGTGTTGATATACTTGATAAAATGGCAGTAACTGAGATTGAAGATAATCTAAAAAATATCACAGGAATTAAAGAGATAACAACCGTAATTAGTCCTAGTAGATTTACAATTGTTTTAGAGTTAATCAAAGGTCAAAATAGATATAACATTGCAGATAAAGTAAAAGATACTATTACTTTGACAAAATCAAATCTGCCCTCAGATATGGACGAGCCCAGTGTTAATGTAGTTGAAAGATACAAAAAACTTATTGATGTTACATTAACTTCAAAAAAGTATTCAACTGATGAGTTAAAACCTTTTGCAACACAACTTAAAAGTAAGATTTTAGGAGTTGATGGAGTTGGAGATGTATCAATATATGGAGATTCAGATAAGTATTTTGAAGTACTTTTAGATGATAGAAAAATTGAGGCATTGAATTTAAACAAAAACGATGTATTTAGTGTCATTTCAAACTTATCTTATATTTTCCCAATAGGTAAAATTGAAGGAAGTAAAAAACACTTTTATCTTTCAACTTATAATGGAGCTAAAAATGCAATAGATTTTGAAAATAGCTTAATAAAAATATCGAATAAAACTTTATATTTAAAAGATATAGCAACAGTAAAAAAAAGATATGAAGACTCTTCAACTCTTTTTTCTTTTAATGGAGAAAATGCACTATCTTTAGCAGTTGAGCAATCAGAAACATCAGATGCACTTAAAGTTTCTCGTAATATGAAAGAGCTATTAAAAAAGATAAATAAAGAAAATAGTGATATACATATTACTATTGCAGATGATAATAGTGAAAGAATTCAAGATAGACTTAATATTGTTATTTCAAATATTTTACTTGGAATTATATTAATTACAATACTTGTTGCTTTATTAATTAACTTTAGAATGTCTGCAATTATTGCTATTGGTATTCCAACATCATTTGTTATAGCTGCTATTTATATGTATGTTTTTGGATATACAATAAATATGATATCACTAGTTGGTGTACTTATTGCAATTGGTATTGTAGTTGATGATGCGATTGTTGTAAGTGAAAATATACAACAACACATTGAAGAGGGTTATGAACCTAAAGAAGCAGCTATACTTGGTGCAAAAGAGATGGTAAAACCTGTTACTATTGCATCAATGACAACTCTTTTTTCATTTTTACCTATTTTAATGATTAGTGGAACTATGGGTGAAGTAATGAAACTAATTCCTATTGCATTAAGTGCATTACTTGTTGCTTCATTAATTGAATCATTTATCTTTCTTCCAATTCATGCATCCCATACATTAAAAAGTGGTTCAAAAGTTACTTCATGGGAAAAAGCAAATAAAATATATAGTGAAGTAATCCACTTTTTTATGAGATGGAAAAAAAGTTTTTTAATTCTTTTTATAATACTAGTACCGGTTGCTACATTTATGGCAATTAAATCTTCAAAATTCCAAATGTTTCCAAACTTTGATGCAACTGATGTAAAAATATCAATAAAAGCAAATGAAAATACAAAGCTTGAAGATGCATATAAAATAGTTCAAAGTATTGAAGCAGATTTAATAAAAGAAGAAAAAAGATTTTTTATTAGAAGTATTGATTCTGTTGCTGGTTTTAGAAGAGATACAGGAAATAATACAGAAAGATTTCCTTATGTAATGTATATGACAGTTGAGTTAAAAAAATTAAAACAGATGAACTTTTTAGACAAATATGTAACTCCTTATTTGAGTTTTTATTATGATAAAGAAGGAAGAGAAAGAACTGAAAAGTCTAAAGTTATTGCAAAAAAATTAAAAAAATTTTTAGAAGATAAAAAATACAAAGAGAAATTTAATTTAAGTGAATTAGTTATTTTAGAAAAAAAAGTAGGTCCTGTTAAATCAGATATAAAAATTGGTTTAGCCTCAGATGACAATCAAAAAATAATTAAAAATGTAGAACTTTTAACTAAGAAAATTGAATCAATAGATGGTGTAGTTTCTACTTCAAATTCACTAAAATTTGGTATTGATGAGATAAAAATAAAAGTAAACGAGTATGGTCAAAAACTTGGGCTTACAGAGAGTTTTATTGGCTCATATTTATCAAACTTATATTTAGAGAAGAAAAAATCTGTCTCTTTTGATGAAAAAGAGATGCTAGATATTAAAATAAGAAGCATAAATAAAGACAATTATGAAAATTTTAAAAATGTAGAAATACCACTACCAAATGGACAGTTTGTAAGACTATATGAAATAGCAAGATTTGATATTATTAGATCATTTGAGCAATTAGTAAAAGATAATACACAAAAGAATTTTTATGTTTATGCAAATGTAAACTCAGATATTATAACAGCTTCTGAAGTTACTAGTAAAATAGAAAAAACTTTAGAAAAAATAGAAAAAGATGGAGTAAGGCTAATATTTAAAGGTGAAGCAGAGAAAAGAAAAGACTTAAAAAATGATATGCTTTATGCTACTTCACTTGCGTTATTATTAATAATGCTTGCTATGCTTTATTTATTTAACTCTTTTAGAGATACTTTTATACTAATGAGTATTATTCCTTTTTCAATCTTAGGTGTACTAATTGGTCACAAACTTATGGGATTAAATCTTTCTATGCCATCAATTATTGGAGCATTAGGATTAGCAGGAGTTGTAATAAATGATGGAATTATTATGATGACATACTTGAAAAAAGCAAAAAATATAGAACAAATATTTTATAGAGCATCAAAAAGATTTAGACCAATTATACTTACAACAATAACAACACTAATTGGTATGAGTTCACTTATTTTCTTTCCAACAGGTCAAGCTGTTATTTTCCAACCAATAGCCATAGCACTTGGTTTTGGTCTAGCTTGGGGAACAATACTAAATCTTGTATATCTTCCTGTTCTTTATACTATTTCACATAAACTAAAGTAGAGTTTTCTCTACTTTAAAATACTAAATTTATATCCCATTCCATATATATTTTTAATAATTTTAGTTGAAGTTTTCTTTCTAAATCTTTTTAAAATCATCATGATTTTATTTTCACTGTACTCTTCATTTTCACCATAAATTGATTTAAATAAATCCATTAATGTAAAATAGTGTACATCTTCATTACAAAACTTTCCTAAAATAGTATACTCATTTTTTGTTAAATCAACTTCTTTATTCTCTTTTTTTAATATTTTATTATAGTTATCCCAAGTGAAGCCATCTTCTAAATGGACTATATTCTCTTGATTTATGCCTTTTCTATTTTCAATAGCTTTTAAAATTGATTCTTTAAAAAGACTTCTTGGAAGAGGTTTAACTAAATATTTAAAAATATTTAATTCAATTGCATCAAATAAATATGCCTTATCACTATGTGCAGAAAGTACAATAATTGTAACATCTTTATCTTCTTTTCTTATCTCTTTGACAACATCCATGCCATTTATAAAAGGCATACTAATATCAAGCATGATTATATCTGGCTTATGTTTATAGTACATCTCTAAGCCCTCTTTTCCATCTGCTGCTTCAATTATTTCATCGAACAACTCTTCTAAATAAATACTATAACTTTTTCTCAAAAGTTCATCATCTTCTACAAATAAAAGTTTCATTTTTTCATCCTATAATACTAAATTTTGCTCCATTGGCATGATTTTTACAAATTAATTTCTTATTCATATTATCTTCAATTATCCTTTTTGCAATAAAAAGTCCAATTCCTGAGTTTACTTTTTCGTCTTTTGTTGAGATATTTGCATCAAAAATCTTCTCTATTGGCTTTACTTTTATTCCTCCTGCATTATCAATAACAGAAAAAATTCTTTTATGTTTTTCTTCTATAATCTCCAAGGTAATTGTTGGATTTTTGATTTTTTCTTTTATTATTGCATCAATGGAATTGTTTAACAATATAATTATAACTTGAATATACTCTTTTTTATATCCTACTGTTTTAATTTTAGTATTTTTACAGTTTATCAAATGATTTACTGAATTTTTATTAAATTTAATATCTAATAATTTAATTGCCTCTTTTGCACAATCAATCAAATAAAACTCTTCTTTGTTTTTTTGTGGACTAAAATAGTCTAAAAATTGAGTAACAGTATCATTCATATATTTAGTTTGTTGCTCTATTTCATTTAATTGATTAGATAAATACTCTTTTGTTAAATTTTTTTTGTTATATGTTGTTTCTAAATTTAAAGATATCATATTTATTCTATGTAATGGTTGTTTCCATTCATGTACAATTGAGTTTAATACTTCACCAAATGAGGCTAATCTTGTTTGCCTAAGTATGTAAAGCTCTTGTTCTTTATTTTTTATTTTTAATTTTAAATTTTTTTCATTACTTAGTTTTAATCTATATGCAATTAAAAGTGACATCATAACAATTTCCAATAAAATATTAACTTTTAGGATTTTTGTCATTAAATTTGTATCAATAAATCCTAAAACAATATTTACAATAAAAGTTAAAGTAACAACCATAAATATTGTCCAAATAAAAGCATATATTTTCGAGATTTTCTCTTCTGTTATAATTAAATATCTAATTGAAATAGAAATTATCAATAATGTAATTAATATTGTACATAAAAGCAAATATTTTTGAATCAAATAAAGAAAAGATGAATCAAGAAATGCAATCAAAACTCCAATTATTGAAACCAAAGGAAGAATACAAATTGAAGTAAGCATTAAAATTCTATATAAAACAAAAGCATTTCTTCTACTTTGAAATAAATTAGAAGAGAACTTTGCAATTGAGATAAAAGTTATTATAAAAAAGATGCAAGATAATAACTCATTTAAAATAGGAAATGAAGAGAATAAAAGATAAGTCAAATACCCATCATAAAAAAATAAAAAACCAAATACTCCTATAATGTAGCCTAAATAGTATTTATAAATTTTTACTTTGGAAACTAAAAATATAAAAAAATTATAAAAAAACATCAAAAATAAAGCAGCATAAAATGAGCTATTAAATATATTTTCAAAATCCCTTTGTTTATAAAATTGTTCTTTTGAAACTATATGCATAGGAATTAAAAGAGAAAAAGAGGAATCGATTTTAATATAAAGTGTACTTTTACCTTTTGGTATCTCATATGCATATCTATTGTAGTCTGAAAACTCACATAAGTTGTTGTATTTTATGCCATTTTGATATTTTTTGATTAACTTACTATCTTTAAAAAAATAGATATTAAGCTCATCAATTAAAAAGTTATCTATTCTAAAAAGCTGTTGTTTGGAAGATTTATTATTGATTTCCAATTTTAGCCAATAGATATTTTGTGAAAATTTAAAATTTGAATTATCATGAATACTAAATTTTCTAAAGTTTTCATGTACTATAGTTTCAATGGGAAAATCATTTTTATTAAAAGTTAAATATTTATCTAATTTTCTAATTTCATTATTGTTATTTTCGATAACTAAAGTTTCAGAATACAAGGTATTAAAAAAAAGCAACAATAAAAAAAGATATTTTTTAAGATTCTTCATTTTTACTCTTATATTATAAATACTAATGATGTTAATGTATCAAAAGTAATATCTGAGGGTTCAGCACCAATATCTTCTAAACTATTTTCTACTTTATGTATCATAAGAGATAGCAACACTTCAAAAGAGAAATTAGAGTGTGACAATAAACTCTCTTTATTTTCAACAATTGATTTTAAATCTTTTAAATTATTTAAATCATCAAATCTTTTTTTCATATATTCAACTTGCCAATTATTTTGCCAAGTTAAAAATAGATAGTTACCATTTATATCTTTTGAAGTTCTTATTTTCCATTTTAAAATATGCAGATTTTTATATAGTTTTTCTAATTTTTCTTTATCATAGTTTAATGCTGTAAATTTATGTTGTCCTGCAATTAAATAAGCATCATAAATCATATAATAAACCCCAAGTATTAAATAATCATTTCTATTTAAAAGACCTTTTTTATCAAAAGCCAAATCAAGATATTGTTTAAAGTTTTGCAGTTTTTTTCCATCAAAATCTCTTAAAGTTACAAAGGTTTCACCACTATTTATTTGACTATAAATCGCTTTTTCTAAAGTTTTATTATAATATTTTGGATTTCTTTTATCAAGTTTTACTTTATACTTATGCAAATAATTCATTATTTGCTTATAATCTTTAGAGATTTCATTTGCTTTTTGTGTTTGAAATACGCTTTTTATATTACTATTTGATGCACAACCGCTAAAAAGTATAATTAAAACATATATAAATATAAAATTTTTGTACACTTTTTAGCTTCCTTATGTAAGAATTATAAATTTACCTTATTTTAACATATTGATACATAAAATACATCTTTCCTTGTATAAAAATTAATTATTTTAATCTAATTTATTTAAGCATTCTTTTGAAAAAGGAATTATTTCATTTATTCTATTTTCTTTTATTTTATTTACCCAATTAGCATCAGCTAATAAAGCTCTTCCCACTGCAACTATATCAAACTCATTATCTTTTAGCTTTTTTTCTACTAATTTAATAGTTTCTAAGTCTTCATCAAGTCCTATATTTCCCACTGTTATTACAGGTTTATTTGTTATTTTTTTTGTCAAAGTTGCAAGAGTAAGTGGTGATTTTTTAAAAGCTGGCATCCAAAATCTTCTCTCACTAACATGAAATATATCAACTCCTGCTTTAACTAGTGATAAAAGAAGCTCTTTTAATTCTTTTTCGTCTTTAGCTATTTTTGCATCATAATCTATAGTTTTCCATTGTGAAAAACGAAATACTACTGGAAAATCTTTTCCTACTGCTTTTTTTATTGACTTTATTAATTCATTTGCAAAACGCAATCTATTAGTAAATGTTCCTCCATATTTATCTGTTCTTTGATTTGTCTTTTCCCAAAAAAATTGATCTATCAAATATCCATGGGCAGCAAGAAGTTCTATTCCGTCAAAATTTAACTCTTTTGCATCAAGTGCAGCTTTTGTAAATGCCTTTATTACTTCATCTATATCATTTTGACTCATAGCTCTTACAGTTTGTTTGCCCTTAATGTATTCATCCATTGGACCAATACTTACCATATTTTCATTAGGAGTTACTCCTAGTTTTCTAGTATTTCCTGCATGCCAAAGTTGTGGTATTATCTTTGCACCTGAGGCGTGAACTTTGTCTACTAGTTTTTTCCACATAATTAAAGCATCACCATAAAATGCAGGAGCATTAAAATTACCATTTGCAACTTCATGGTTTACAAATGTTCCTTCACTTATTATTAATGCTGTGCCACCTTTTGCTCTTCTATCATAATAATTTATCATATCTTCTGTTGGAATGTTATTCTTAGCCTGTGTTCTTGTCATTGGTGCCATTGCAATTCGATTTTTTAAAGTTAGATTTCCTAAAGAAATAGGAGAGAATAAAATTGAATTTTCCTTCATAATTATTTCCTTTTATTTTTTTGAAACTTTAACTTTTATATGTTATATTGTCAAGAACTACCTCAAAAGGTATATACATACCAAAAGGATACTAATGCAGATAAAATATAAAGAAAAAGATTATACATGTTCATTTGAGTTTGTCCTTGATATCGTATCTGGGAAGTGGAAAGGGCTTGTTCTTTGGCATCTTAGTAAGAAGACTATGAGATATAACGAAATTCATAAAATTTTAGGAAAGATTACACAAAAAATGTTAACTCAAACCCTTAGAGATTTGGAAAAACATAAACTTATCTCAAGAAAAGTCTATCCAGTTATACCACCTAAAGTAGAATATTCAATAACAAAAAATGGACAAAAGCTTATACCGATTTTTCACCAATTATCAAAATGGGGAGATGAAATGGCTGAAGAATATGCAGAAATAAAAAAGTAAACAATAAATAGAAAATCATCAAGGGCCTTAAAGCTCATGATGATTTTCTTAAAGAGAGTGCAAACAACAAGGCTTGCTTTTATTTATACAAATAATTCAATTAACTCAAAGATTTAAGTTCAGCTTCTACTTTTACAAGTTTCTCTTTTGCTGAAGATAATCCAGCTTTATTCTCTTCTATAACATTAGCAGGAGCATTTGCTACAAATCTTTCATTTGATAACATTCCTGATAATTTTCCTATTTCTTTTTCTAATTTTTCTTTTTGACGAGTTAGTTTATTAATAATAGGTGTCATATCAATCTCACCTGTTGGTAAATAAACTTCTAAATTATCACTTACATCTGTTATAGAGTTTTCTACTTTTGCATCAACAAACTCTATATTTTCTACTTTTGAAAGTTTTTCTATAAAAGGCTTTGCCATATTTGTATCAATTTGCTTATCAAGTTTAATATATGCTTTTGCAATCTTACTATTACCCATATCTATGATAACTTTTGCTCTTCTAACTGATACAATAGCTTCTTGAATAATGGCAAAATCTGCTTCAACTTTTAGATCTTTTTTTATCTCTTTTGGAAAGTTTGTAATCATTAGTGACTCACCCTCTTCCAAAGATGTTCCACTTAATTTATGATATAAAAAGTCAGAAATAAATGGCATAAATGGACTTACCATCTTTAATGTCTCTTTAAAAATTGCTCCAAGTTCAATAATTGATTCTTTACTAGCTTTTGCATACTCAATACCCCAATCACAAAACTCATTCCATACAAACTTATATAAAGTACTTGCAGCTTCATTGAATTTATATGTATCCAAAGTAGTTCTTACTTCATCAACTGCATCACTTAATCTACTTTGCATATAAATACCAAGTGGTGTTTTAATTTGAATATCTTTTAAATCAGGGAAAGTATCCACATTTAGTTGTAAAAAGTTTGAAGCATTATAAAGTTTGTTTGTAAAGTTTCTAAATTGCTCTAGGTTTTTAGCTCCTAGTTTTATATCTCTTCCTTGAACACAAAGATATGCCAAAGTAAATCTTATAATATCAGCACTATGTTCATTTACCATATCAAGCGGGTCAATTACATTACCTTTACTTTTAGACATTTTTGCCCCATGTTCATCTCTTACTAAAGCATGCATATAAATATCTTCAAATGGTAACTCTTTTTTAAAGTGTTCACCCATCATCATCATTCTTGCTACCCAAAAAAACATGATATCAAAACCAGTAATTAATAAACTATTTGGATAAAAGTCTGCTTCATCAGTTGAGTTATATAAATCTTTTAGTTTACCATTATTACCCCAACCTAAAGGTGACATTGCCCAAAGTGCAGATGAGAACCAAGTATCAAGAACATCTGGATCTTGAGTATATTTTTTACTTTTACATTTTGGACACTCTTCTGGTTCATCAGCTTTATCAGCCCATTGGTGATTACAATCATCACATGTAAACACAGGAATTCTATGCCCCCACCAAAGTTGTCTTGAAATACACCATGGTCTTAATTCATCCATCCAAGCTGTATATGAATTTATCCAGTGAGATGGATGAAATAGTGTTCCATTGTGCTCACCACTTTTTGATCTCTCTTTTGTAATCTCTTTTGTTTTTCTAATAGATTCTTGAGCCATATCTGAGCTTAAAAACCATTGTTGAGAAATAAATGGCTCAACAATATTTTTACATCTATAGCAATGCCCTACTTGATGAATATGTTCTTCAATTTTTACGATATAACCCTTTGCTTGTAGTTTTTCTACAATTGGCTTTCTAGCTTCTAGTCTTTCAAGCCCTGCAAACTCTCCGCAGTATTCATTTAAAATACCTTTTTCATCAAATACTTTAATAAATTCTAAGTTATGTCTAATACCAACTTCGTAGTCATTTTGATCGTGAGCTGGAGTAACTTTTACAATACCTGTTCCAAACTCCATATCAACATAAGAGTCAGTAATAATTTTGATTTTTCTATTTGTTAAAGGAAGAAGTACTTCTTTTCCTACAATATCTGTATATCTTTTATCATCTGGATGTACCATAATAGCAGTATCACCAAAGTATGTTTCAGGTCTAGTAGTAGCAACTGTGATATGACCACTACCATCAGCAAAATGATAATTCATATGATAGAAGTTTCCACTTACTTCTTCATGTTCAACTTCAATATCAGAAAGGGCACCATCGTGTGTACACCAATTTACCATGTAATTATTTTGAGTAATATGCCCTTCATTATATAAAGATACAAAAGCCTCTTTTACAGCTTCTTGTAAGCCCTCATCCATAGTAAATCGTTCACGCTTCCAAGCAGGAGTAACCCCTAATTTTCTCATTTGATGAACAATATTTCCACCACTTGTCTCTTTTTGCTTCCAAGCTCTTTTTAAAAACTCTTCTCTTCCTATCTCTTCTTTAGTCTTACCCTCAGCTAAAATTTGTTTTTCAACAACATTTTGCGTAGCAATTCCAGCATGATCAGTTCCTGGTTGCCATAAAGTTTTAAAGCCATCCATTCTTTTATATCTAGTAACAATATCTTGTAAAGTAAATGTAAGTGCGTGTCCAATATGTAAACTTCCTGTAACATTTGGAGGTGGCATCATAATTGCAAAATTTTTATCTTTTTCTTGAATAGATTTATTTCCATCTACTTCAAAATATCCTCTATCTTCCCATATTTTATAAAATTTATCTTCTATTTTTGACGGTTCGTATTTTTCACTCATTAAAATTCCTATCAATTAAATATGCGCGATTATATCTATATTTTACTTAGTATGGAATTTTATAAATATTTTATTTAAGCTCATATTTTAAATATAACTGCCATGTCATTTGTGATAGAAATATCAAGTTTTGATGACTCATTTTTCATTATTTTTATTGCTTCTTCTTTACTATAGGCTTTTCTATAAGCTTTTTCTTGCAATAAAGCATCATAAACATTTGCATTAATTAAAACCCTATCTTTAAAACTTAAACTTTTGTTTTCAAAACCAAAAATATATCCACTTGCATCTAATCTTTCTTGAACTTTCATAGCCCAAGATGCAATATCATTAAATCCCATGATATTAGACAAAACTTTTTTTGTATAATATGGATATGTTTTAATTTGTTCTTTTTCATATATATCTAAAGGTTCAATTTTTTCAAGTATATCTTTAGAAACTGCAAGTTTTCCAATCTTGCAAAAACCTGCTGCTATTTGTAGTGTTATTTTATCTTTGTGTTCTAAGGCATAAAAGTCACTAATTTTTCCTATATTATCAAGCAATTTACTTTGTGGTTCAACAAGTTTTAGAAAAATATTTGCAATTTTTAATAATACTTCAAACTCTAATACTTGTGAAAAATCTTCAAGTAGTGTATAAATAAATAGTAATATATCTGATTCATTTTCTAAATCTAACCAAAAGTTAATTGACTCATTAAGCTTAAAAAAACTATCTACAATCTGCTTTGAAAAAAGTTTATTTTCATTTAACTTTACATAGTTTAATATTTTCTCTTTTTTTACTGGGTCAAAACTTGATAAATCAAACTCTTCATCCAAGTTTGTTGCAAAAAAGATGATTTGAGAAAACAGAGGTATCTGTTCATTTTTCAAGCCAAAGATTCCACTTCCATCAAAATGTTCTTTTTGATAAAGCAGTATATCTTTTTGTTTTTGTATAAAAGGAAAATCTTTTACATACTCATTTGATAATTCGCATAAAGTTTTATTATCACTGGCTTGATTTAAAGCTAAACTTGAGCATAAAGAGTAAGAACACAAATCACTAAGTTGCTTATTATCTAGTTTTAATATAACTCCTAAACTTAAAGCTATATAACTAACTCTTTTCAAATGCCCAAGCTTAGTAGCTTTTTTTTCATTATTTACATAATCTAAAACTATTGATGTTGATAATAAAAAGTTATTTAAATTAAATAAAATCTCTTTTTTTTTATCCATTTTACTACTCAACTAATTCAACTATTGCATTTACAGAAGCTTCTGTCATATCTAAATCCAAATGCTGTGAACCAGTTGCTTCTACAAGTTTTACATCTAAACCCTCTTTTTTAGCAAATTCATAAAAATCTTTTGTCTGTTTTGGAGTTGATATTTTATCTTCACTTCCATAAACTAAAACAATTTTTGTTCGTCTATCAATATTGTCAATAACATCCATAGCAGAAATTTTATCTTTAGATTTATTTTTTTCATCAAGTTTGTAACTTCCACCAGCACAAAGCAAGTTATTAATTAAAAAAGGTTTTTCTCCAACTAGATTTATTCCCATTGTACAACCTGCACTATGTCCTATATAAGTTACTATATTTGCATTGTATTTTGTTTTTAGTTGTGAAACCAATGAAGATAATAACTCAACATACTCTTTAGTAAAAGCAAGATTCTCACCACTTGAAAGTGATTTTATATTATTTGTTGAAGAGTTTGAGTATCCAGGAAGCGCAATAGCAACTGTATTTATGTCTGTTTCAAAAGATAAATTTTCAGCAAAAGGGGCATATCTTCCTAATGTGTTAGTTTTTTCATCCCATTTACCATGAACAACTATATTTAACTTACCTTTTGTCTCTCCATTATACTTTTTAAAGTTGATACACTCACCACCAGCAAAAATATAACTTTCCCCTTGTTTCTCACACTCTTCTTTTGTAACAGTAGAAGCATTTAATAATCCACTTGCTACAAAAATAGTAAAAATAAGTTTTTTTATAAACATCTGTTCTCCTTTTAATAAGCTGTAATTCCTATATATCCATCAACTTGTCTTTCAATTACCTCAACAATACCTGCTTGAGTAAAATCAACTCCATTAATAAAATCTTTTTCTTTCCAATTCATAGTCTCCATTGTATTTTTACAAACTATAAACTCCACATCATATTGCATTAAAGACTTAATTCTTGTAAGAGTGGCTTTGTCATAATCTTTTTTTAAAGATTTTACACCTTTTCCATATGCAACAACTACAATTTTCAAACTCTCACTTGGATACTCTTTTAATATATTATACATAGAACTCAAGGTATGATTTATTGTTTCTAAATCACCAACATGTAAAGAGTAGACAACTTTTCTTGGTTCATCAAAACTAGGTTTAGGATTTGAAAAATCCCTTGCAAAACAAACTATACTTACTAATAAAACTAAAACCAACATTCTCATAATTTATCCTTTGATTTTTACTTGCATTTGCTCTGTTATTTCACCATCACTTATTATTTTGCAATATAAGCCTCTATTATTTTTTAAAAGCTTTGGTAACTTATTATCAAACTTACTTAAATGCTTACAAACAGTACAACTTTCAGTTATTTGTATTGCACAGTTATTTATATAAAATATATCTCCTACTTTAAACTCATGTGGATCAAAATCTAAAAGAATATTTTCGCCTAAACTTCCATAAACTAAATCAATATTATTCTCTTTTGCTATTTCATAAGCTTTTATTCCTACAATCATTACAGATTTATCAAGCTCTTTTCCTGCAAATTTATCAAAAGCTATTCCATATCCTGTAATAAGATTTAGGCTTTTTACTTGTGGTCTTGGTGAACTTTGTGAATCTTTTTTGGCACTAAATGTACCTAATACTCTTCCTAAATTTATCATTTTACATTCTCTTTTAATATATCTAAAAAGTCTTTTTTACTCCAACTTCCAACATATGTTTTTAATAAAACTGCATTACTATTTAAAACAAAAAAACTAGGAGTTACTCTTTTATAATATTTTGTAAGATTAAAAGGCAAAGCTTTATTATCTACATCAACTTCAAGTAGAATATAGTTACTGTTTAAACTTTTTTGAACCTTTGCTTCACTAAAAACTTCTCTATCCATTTTTTTACAATAATAACAGGTTTTTGAAGTTGCATAAACTAAAATAAGTTTATTATTTTGTTGCGCTTTTAATACAATCTCATCTTCATCAAAATCGCTATTTACCTTAATTGCCTTTTTACTTTTATTATGTTTGCTATATTGCATAAAAAAGATTGCTAAGTTTACATATTCATCATCACTTAATTCACCTTTCATACTAGGCTTTTCATCATAATACTTCAAGATATGCTCATCACAGATGCTATTAAACTTATCTGGCTTTATTAAATATGATTTTAAATACTCTTCAATTTCTATTTCTCTCATTTCACTATCATTTGGATCTCCGATCTTTTTGGGACTATCCATAATCGCATATGCTAGCATATTTGCAGTTGGAGCTTTCAAATTTAAAAGTTTATTATCTTTTTCAAAGAAATTCTCTTTTATTTTTTTTATTTCTATAAACTGCTGATGACATGAAGAACATTTATTTTCAAAAACTTTTTTACCCTCTTCATAAGAAGCAAATAAAAATATGTTTACAAATAAAATAAAAAAAACTACTTTTCTCATTTTCTACCCCTTTTCAAATTTATAAAATCTTTTATAAAATCTTATAAATTTGAAAAAGTATAAAGAGATTTCTTTATACTTTTTACTTTAAACAATTCCTGGATTACCTTTTACACCAACAATATCAGGTGTATCAACATTTAGTTTTCCAATATGTTTTACATTTTTTAAATATGTTTCAACAGTTTTCCAAATTGGTTCACCCTCAGATTTTGATCCAACAGTTGACCAACCTGCAACCTTGTACAATTTATTTGCTTCTATTTTTTCACCTGTACTTGTAAGTGTAATAGATGAAATTCTATTTCCAATTTTTTCAGTTGGATTGATTTTATAAGAAATTCCACCTGTTCTTACCATATCTCCACCTTGTTGATAAAATGGATCTTCATTAAATAGATTATCAGCTACATCTTCAAGTATTAACTTTATATCACTACCTTTCCTATCTCTTGCATATGTTTCAGGATATGTCATAGCTGTTTGTGTCATCAAATCATCAAAAGTTATAACTTGTCCAGGTAATACAGATGTTCCCCATCTAAATCCAGGAGATAAAGATATCTGTGCTTGCTTAACTTCAAGTAAAGAATCACAGATTATTTGATCCCAAGAACCATTAAAATTACCCCTTCTAAATAAAGTTACATCAGTTGTTGCAATTTGTCTATTTAAATCTTCTAAATATGGCTTTCTTACACTTTTAATATACTCTTTCATCTTTTTATCTTCTTTTATTAAATCAGAAAATATTGGAAGAAGAGTAAATTTAAAGTCTTTGATTTTTCCATTTTGAATATCTAAATCTAATACATTTAAAAATTTACCATTTGAACCTGCATTACAAACATATGTAACACCATTTGCATTTTTAACAGGAACTGCTTCTGGAACACCATCATGAGTATGTCCACCCATAATAAAATCAATTCCAGTAACCACATTTGCTAACTTTTTATCAGTATCAAAACCATTGTGAGAAAGTACAATTACAGCATCTGGTTTTTCATTCTCTTTTATTTCATTTACAAGCTCTTGCATTCCAGTATCATTGATAGAAAAACTCCAATCAGGAATAAATCTTTGAGGATTTGCAATAGTTGTGTAAGGAAATGCTTGTCCAATAATAGCAACTCTAGCATTACCCATTTTTTTAATAGTATATGGTTTAAAAGCGTGCCCAGAATCTTCATCATAAGCTTGCATTGCTATTTCTGTCTCTTCAAATAATGCAGCCTCTTTAACTTTTACATTTTGAGCTAAGAACTCAGCATCTAGATCTTTTACATTATCAAGTACTTCTTGTGCTTTATAAGTAAATTCCCAATGCCCAACAGCAATATCAACTCCAAGTAAATTCATAGCTCCTACCATGTCTTTACCCCTTGTCCACAATGCAGTCGCACTTCCTTGCCAAGTATCACCACCATCAAGTAAAAGAGTTTTTTCTTCTCCAAAACTATTTTTCAAAAAATCCACAACAGTTTTAATTTGTGCATAACCACCTGTTCTTCCAATTGCTTTTGCATATTTCTCAAAGTTTACACAAGAATAAGCATATTCAAGCCTTTTATTTCCTTTAATTCCATAATAATCTAAAAGTTTCTCTCCTACAATATGAGGAGGCTTACCATAGTTATCATAAAATCCTAAGTTAACACTTGGCTCTCTAAAATATACAGGTAAAAGTTGTGCATGAGAATCAGTCATATGCATAAGCCTTGCATTTCCAAATGGCTTTAATTTATAATAATCTTCTAAATTACCAGTATTTGTCATTCTTGTATGAGAGTTGGCAAAAATTGGAGATGCTCCAAGCATTGCCATCATATAAATAAACTCTCTTCTGCTAAACTTACTCATTAAAAAATCCTTTTATTTTGCTGCATCACCTGTAACAGTGTATCCTAAAGATGTCCATGCTTGCATTCCACCTCTATAGTATTTTATTTTTTCAGCTGGGAAACCAATTTTAAGTAATGAGTATTTTGCATACTTAACCATAGTTGGAGTTTGCCCACACCAATAACCATTACAATAAAGAACAACAGTTTTTACTTTTGAAAAATCCAATGTTCCATCATCTTTTACTATAACTCCCATATAATCTTCCATCATATCAATTGCATCATCTTTATATTTGAAGTTTGTATATGGAACACTAACAGCACCAGGAATTCTTAATCTTACATACCAACCAGGAGTTCTAGTATCAATAATTGCAATACTAGAGTCAGTTTGTGCTTTTTGCATATAATCTATTAATTCAACTTCTCCTATTGTTTCAACGCCTTTTGCTAAAATCATAGGTTGAGGAACACCAAAACTTGTGTATGAGTAAAGATCAATTATCTTATTTTTCTTATCTTGTACTCTACTTAATGTAAATGTTTCGTTGTTTAATGTAATCTCAACAGATTTAACACCTGGTACAATTGGTACATAGTTATCATTTTCTGCTTGACTATATGAAAAACAAAATAGTGTAAGCATCGATGTTGCTAAAATCTTTTTTAATAAACTCATATTTTTTCCTTTAAAATTAATACTCATATCCATCGCCAGGAACTGCTAATCTCCAAGATGTTTTTGCTTCATTTGCTTGTGTCAATGCAGTTATGGCAAACTTACAAGCTCTAATTGCTGCAAAATCTATAGGAAGCTTTGTTTTTGAAGCTTTTCCTTTAAAATCTTTTGGATTAACCTCTTTTGCACCTGTTTTTATTGCTTCTTCAACTGAAATTATTAAATCTGTATTATTAACTCCAAGTCTTCTAAACTCCAATTCATTCTTCTTTGCAATTTCATTATACTTTTTTGCTGTTTGTATAACTTTTTCTATACCATTATTTTCAACACTACAAACCTTTTCTACATCAATATCTTTTATTGATGATAGACTAGGAGAAGATGAAGATGCACAAGCACCAAAAACTATAGTAATTATTGATACAAGTGAAATATTTAGTAACTTATTCATAATTTTCTCCTTTTATTTTCTAACATCTGGACCATCAATTGGCATTCCATTTGACATATATGCCATAAAATATAGTAGTTCATGCATTTGTTTACTATCATTTTTTGGTGGAACTTGCCCTTGATCTTTTATGCAGCCTGACATTCTTCTTTCAAGTGTTCCTAAGCTACCCCATTTTAATCTATGTACAGGAAAATGTGTAACTTGTCCTAATAAAGGAGAAAGTTTTTCATTTCTAACTCTTTGTCCAGCACCTTGAATATGACAAGTTGCACATGAAAGTTTTAAATAACCTCTTTGAGTATAATAATACTCTTTACCTCTTTCATAAGCTTCTTGTGCTTCTTTTGTTGGAATTTTTATATTCATCTTTTTTTGTGCTTCTGCAGTTGAATATGCTAAAAATGCTTGAAAAGTTGCCATTTTCCCTTTTTTAACATTCCATTTTTTTTCATTATTTGCTTCTAAACACTCATTTATTGCTGTTGTTAAAGAAATAACTTCTTTTCTTTTTGTGTCAAAATATGGATAATCTCCTCCAATAGTTGGATCAGGAAAACAAGTTTTTAAAGAATTTCCATTTGCAAACTCTTTAGTATAAAGATCTTCTCCATCTTCTATTTTATCTTCATAAGGTGGAAACTCCTTAATAGCTTCATACTGTTCTCTTGCATCTTTGGCATAAGAATAACTTCCTATACCAAAATCCATATGCTTTAATCCTTTCTCATACCCATCTTTTAACTCTTCTTCTGGTGAGTATAGAAAAAATCTATTTTTGTCTTTGTAAGGATCTTGAAATTTTGCTTCAAAATACTTAACTAACTCTTCTTTATCTTTTTGTGCTTGTGCATCAAATTGTGTTGCATTTAAAGAAAAAAATGCAAATGATGTTAAAACACTAGCTTTTAGTAGTCTAGTTAACATGCCCTCTCCTTGTTGTAAAAACTTTTTTAAGTATCTATCTAATTTTCTTTGTACTTACGTCTTTGTTACCTTTTAAATCAACCCATGTAATAGTAACTTTATCACCTTTTTTTGCACCTGTAAATTTGAACTTCATATAAGGGTCTTTAGATAAAAACTGTGAAGTTGAAACTTCATAAACTACTTTTCCATTAGCTTCTGCCATAAAATGTGTAATAAAATTTACTTCTTTTTTAGCTCTTTTTGCTTCTACATAACTTAACATTGGGTGTTTTGAAAGAGTTTTTACAGTTACAACACCATTTTTTTCTTTTGCTTTAATTCTTGTTTTTGCCATTTTAAATCCCTTTTCATATTGATATTATTTGTTTATTATAAGTTGAATAAAATCAACCACCACATCCACCAATTGTTACTTTTACTAGTTTTGAAACTTTATATAGTTTTCCATTCTCTTGTGCGACTACAGTAACTGTTCCTGTTTCAGCCATCTTAATTCTAATACCATAATCAATAATTGCATTATCAGGTATATCAAATACAGCAACAGCACTTTCTGGATTTGCATCTTGAAAAACTGCTATTTTTGAAGCTTTTAAATCTGTTTCAAAAGATACAGGAATAACAGCACCATTTTCTGCAATATCAGGAGCTCTAAGTTTTATCTTACCCTCTGTTGCACTTGTAGTACCAAATAACTCTTTTATTGCATCATCAACTTTTGTTGCTTTCCAAAGATTTGGTTTTGTCTCTCTAAAATTTACTGCACTTAAATTAAGAGGAGCTGCTGCAACACCAAATGCCAATACGCTAAGTCCTAAAAAATTTCTTCTTTCTAACATCTTTTTTCCTTTATTAATTTATTGTTTTTAAATATGCAACTAATGCTTGTATTTGTTCATGGCTTAACCAACCATTTTTACCAAATGCAGGCATTGCAGAAATTGGATTTGTTGTATAAGGATTATAAATCTTCTCATACAATGCCTCTTCTGGCCATGCTGATAAATATTGAAGCTTTGGTCCCATTGTTCCTGGACCATTAATATCTTTTCCATTTACTGCATGACATGCTAAGCAATTACCAAGATCTTTTGTGTTAAAAATCTTTTCTCCCTCTTTTATTAGTTCACTATTAGAAGCAAAACCACTTACAGAAAAAACTGTAAAAGTAATAAATGCAAATAATAAACTTTTGTTCAATTTCATAATACCTCTCCTTTCTTATTTACTTAACTCAATCATATAATCGACTGTTTTTTTAAGATCTTCATCAGAAATATCCATATGCCCACCCTTTGGTGGCATTGCATTTATTCCATTTAAAGCATTATTATAAACTGCATCTATACCTTTTGCTAAAACATCTGCCCACTCTTCTTTATCGCCTAAAACAGGTGCTCCAATAGCATCATTTCCATGACAAACTGCACATTTAGACTCATAGATTGCTTTTCCTATACTTGAAGTTTGATTATCTTTTGTCTTTGGCAAATCTCTTTTTGTTGATAAAACTTGATTTGCATCTTGTGATAAATCATTTTTTACTTTCATAATAAGACTACTTACATCTTCTTTAATACAATCACTCATACATCTTTTTCCAATACCATAAGCTTTTGCATTTATAAAGAATTCTCTCATATTCTCTACACCTTGCTTAGGGTTTTTAGGTGTATCAACTGTAGGATAGAAACCATCTTCATTTGGCATTTTTATTTTTGAGAAATTATCTTTATTTAAGACAAACTCATAATCAAGCTCTTTACCATCTATTTTTATTCCATTTACAGATAATAAATATGCTACTAATGCATATGTTTCACTATTTGATAAACTTTTTGGATTTGTATAAGGCATAGAGTCTTGAACATACCAAAAAAGAGTACTTGCATATGGCCAATAAGAACCAATAGTTTTAAAAGGTCCTTGTGGATTTGGATTCATATGTGCTGGATTTAATCTTTGCAGTTTTAAAGAATCTTTAGAACCACCTGCTAAAGTAGGATAACCTTTACCTCCAGCTCCAAACTCTCCATGGCAACTTGCACACTTATCATCATAAACTTCTTCACCCCACTCTACACTACCTTGTGCAATCTTAGGATTACCATCTTCGTCTAATACAGGTTTTCCACTTTTTGTATCATATTTTGGAAGTCCTGTTCCATCTGGCATAACATCTATATTCCAAGCATTAATCTCATCTTTTGTTGCTTCTCTACCTAAACCAAAATCTTTTATATCTTGTGAATTTTGATAATAAAGAGTATATTTACCATTTTTTACAGGATAGACTTTACCTCCATCAACTGCAACATCACTTTTAGCAAAAGCTAAACCACTAACTGTAAGCATGGCAAAAGCAAGACTTAGAAGCGTATTTTTATGCTTTTTTGTGTTTTCTAATTTGTACATTGTTACACTCCCCTTTTTTTGTAATTTCCCATGTTACTATTGCATTTCTATGATAAACAGACTCTACTCCAACTTTAGAAGTCTCTTCATCAATTGTTGGTTGTGTATGTCCCACATCATCTGTTGCTCTACTTGCTAACAATAAAGGTTTACCTTTCCATTTTATGATATAACTAAATCTTGTCCATGATTTTGGTAAAACAAGCCCTTTTAAATCTGCTTCAACCCAATTATCACCACCATCTAAAGATATATCAACATGTTTTATTGTTCCTCTTCCAGACCAAGCAAGTCCTTCAATTTCAACTAAATCACCTTTTTTTAGATCACTCCAAGGCTTTTCAGGACATGGTGAAGTAATTACAGAATTAACCTCATTAACCCAAAAATATCTAATAGCTTTACCTGATTCTTGAAGCATTGTATATTTTGAAGTCTCTTCTTTTGAGTGCCAAGGTTTATTTGAAAACTCTAATCTTTTTAGCCATTTTGTATTTAAATTACCTTCCCAACCTGGAACAATTAATCTTACGGGATAACCTTGTTCTGGACGTAAAGCCTCACCATTTTGAGCCCACACTACCATCACATCATCAAGTGCCTTTTCAACAGGTATTGTTCTTGGATTACTTGCATTATCACTACCCTCAGCTAACATCCAAACTGCATCTTTTTCAAGTCCGATATCTTTTAAGATAGTTTTTAACATAACCCCAGTCCATTGAGCAGAACTCATCATTCCTTTCATAAACTGCAAGCTATTAAACTGAGGTCCTCTCCACTCTGGACTTCCATTTGCAGGACACTCAATAAAATAAATTCTAGTTTCACTTGGATACTTTTTTAATTCATCTAAAGTTAAAACAATTGGTTTTTTTACTTTTCCATGAATCATAAGTCTCCACTTATTTGGATCAACTTGAGCAGTTCCACCATGATTTCTTGTAAAAAATAATCCATTTGGTGTAATAATTCCCTCTGACTCATGTATTGGACACATTGATATAGAAGCATATGCATCACCTGAAGATAATAAATCATGAGTTCTTCTTATATTATTATGCTCATATGCTGAGGGTAAGCCATATAAATTTTTATTTACAGGATCACCAAGTTTTGTACTCCATTGGGCTTCTTGCATTATCTCTTTTTCATTTGCATTTGCACTTGTTGGAAGAAGAAATGAACCTGCTCCTAATGCACCTGCTGAATACATAATACTCTTCTTAAAAAAGTCTCTTCTGGAAGACTCTTTTACCTCACTAACATCAAGATTACTCATCTTAATAACCTTACTGTTTTTCATATGCTCCCCTCTTTAATATACAACAATTAAGCTATAAAATTACAATTATATGTTTATTATTGAAATTTATAAGCAACTAACTAGAAACACTGATTTTTTCTTATCACCATGTAAGTATAATATTTTTTAGTAGCAATAAGATAGCAATAAAATAGGCTCTTATAGAATGATAGTGAAAAATTATATTAAATATAATTTTTAATTATGGTGGTGATTTTATCTATTAAAAATAAAAATTAATTTTTATTCATAGTTAAATTTTATTTTTAAACTATAAATTTAACAAAACTATTTTCATAACTAAACACAATTAAAATTTATTATATTTATTTAACTATAAATTATAGTAATTTTAGATTTTTATGGTATTATTATAAATTTAATTCAAACCACACCACATCAAGAGTAAAATAATAGTGAAAAAAATCATACAAAATAGAACCATATTATTTGTAATAACAATCTCTTTGTTAACTATTACATTTATACTTTTTAGCTACTTTACAATAATGAAAAAATATATAAATATAGAAAAAATAGAGAATTTAAAGCATTTAGAAACATTTATTCACAATATGGAAAATAGACTTTTAGAAAATGAAAAGAAGATTGATTATCTTATAAACTTAAATAAAAACTACAAAAATATCTTAGAAAAAAACAATCTTGAAAAAACAGATTTTATTATGAATACCCTTGATTTGGATTTTTTGATTATTGAAAAAAACTCTAAAATAGTATTAAAAAAAATAAATTCTAATCACAAAATAAAAAATCTTATACATATAGAAAAAAAGATTTTAAACTCTTTTTCTAATTTATTAACTTTTGGAACTATTGCAAATATTAACTCACAACTTTTTTTTATAAATAAAAAAACTGTAAATAAAGAGTTTTTTATTTACACAGTTCAGCATATAAGTAAAAAAGAGCTAAAAAATCTAGCTTTAAACTTTGAAAAAGTATCTTTAATTGATGAGCATATATATTCAAATAAAAATGAAATATTTAACTCTAAAATTTTTGATAAAATATTTTTGAATACAAAAATAGATATTCAAAACATAACTACAAAAGTATCTTTTTATAGTCAAGAAAGTCACTACTTATTCTCTTTAAAACTAAAAAATAATACTTTATTCATGAAAGAAGGAGAAAATACAATATTTATATTTTGCGCTTTTTTAATACTATTTTTAATACTTCTTTTTTATACAACATACATTTATCAAAAAACTCTTAAGCAACATAATAAAAATCTTGAAAATAGAGTTGAAGAGAGAACTTTACAAATTAGCTCTGCATTAAAAGAGTTAGAAAAAGTAAATTTAAAACTATATGATTTAGCACATACTGACTTTTTAACAAAGACTATGAATAGAAGACATTTTTTTATGCATGCCCAAAATATTTTTTCACAAGCAAATAAGAGTTTAAATAATCTTTGTGTTATTATGATTGATATTGATAACTTTAAAAGGCTAAATGACTCTTATGGACATGATTTAGGTGATAGAGCATTGGTTGCTTTTAGCAAATGTGTAAAACAAAATATTATTGAAGATGATATCTTTGGTCGATTAGGTGGAGAAGAGTTTGCAATAGTATTAAAAAATACAGACTTAAATAAAGCAATAAAAATTGCCAATAAGATTAGAAAAAGTATTGAAAATATTAATATTGTAATAAAAAATGAAAATATCAATATAACAGCTAGTTTTGGAGTAAGTGATATAAAAAATTGTTCAACTATTGATGAAATGCTACAAAAAGCAGATACTCATCTTTATAGTGCAAAAAATTCTGGTAAAAATAGAGTAAGAAGTAGATTAAATCTTATCTAATCTTCACTCTTAGCTTCGTCTTTTATTAATCCTGCTTCTTTTAAAAATGGTGAATGTATAAAATCTATTTTTTTAATTCTATCATATTTGGCATAACTTAAATACAAAATATCTTTTGCTCTTGTAACTGCTACATAAAATAGTCGTCTCTCTTCTTCTAAACTTCCACCTTTACTCATAAGCTTTCTATTTGGAAATCTTCCATCCATTAAATCAATTACATAAACCTCTTTAAACTCTAAGCCCTTACTTGCATGCACAGAAAGTAAATTTACCCCATCACCCTCACTCATTTCACTTCCACCTAAAACCATTGAGTTAATAAACTTTGAAAGTTCTGTGTAGTGAGTTGATAACCTTTTTAAAAGAACAGCTTTTCTATTTATTTTTGAAATAGAGTTATTTTTAAGTTCTAAATTTACTGTACCATCTTTTTGAGTCGCTCTTTTTGTAGATAATATCTCTTTGACTCTATTAAAAAGTGGACTTTTAAAAATATGTTCAATTTGAGAACTTGGTGTTTTAACTCTTTTTAACTCTTTTAATAACTTATAAAAATCATATAAATAGTTCGCACCCTCAACACTTAGTTTTGGATGTTTTAGTATTGGATTTGATAAAAACCTCTCTTCAAATCCACAATCTTTAAACTTAGCTAAACTTCCAAGCTCTATAAAATCATCAAATAAACCCAACTGAATATTTTTAACTTTACTTGATTCATATGGATTTTTTATTTTATCATCTGGATTAAACAATCCATCAAATAACTTTCCATGACCTAGTTTTACTAGTGCATCAAAAATATCTTTTGCTATTGCTTTTCCTATACCTTTTCCATACTCTACTAAATGAATAAAAGCCATCATATCATTATGGGATATTTGAAGCATTAAAATATCAATAATAAATTTAACTTCCATTGCATCAAAAAAAGACATTCCTCCTTTTCTTTTTGCAGGAATACTAAACTCTCTTAAGTTTACTTCTATACCATCAGCACTTGAGTTATTTCTAAAGATAATTGCAATTTCATTGTGTGGTGTACTACTTTGAGATATAAGTTTTGAGATATATTCATATTGACCAAAGAGTTCATTAAAAGCTAAAAGTTTTGGCTTAATATCTACATCATTTCTCATTACTTGAAGATTTTTTTCATATATTCTTTCATTATACTCTATTACTTTTGATGCTAAATCTAAAATAGGTTTTGAAGAACGATAGTTTTTCTTTAAAGTGTATACATTTGCACCTTGATATCTTGTTGAAAAAGTTGAAATAATTCCAATATCTGAACCATTAAAAGCATAAATACTTTGATCATAATCTCCAACACAAAATAGTGATTTTGGTTTAAAGCCATCAAGTAATCTTCCTTGTAAAGGGTTTGTATCTTGATACTCATCAACCAAAATTTCTTTAAAATCAAACTCATTCTCTTTTAAAGTATTTAACATAAGAACCAATAAATCATCAAAATTTACATAACCATATTTTTTCTTTAAATCATCAAACTCTAAAACTACATCTTCATAAATTGGAGTATAAAGTTCATGTGCAGCATTTTTGGTCATTATCCATTCTCCAAACTCTTCACCATCATTTGAGTTTAAAAAAAGAGAATATAAATCATATAAATAGCCACCATCATATGGGTTTGCTTCATCATCTCTATTATAAAATACTCTTTTTTCATATAAAGATTTAAATAGTGTTTTAAGCTCATTTGGTTGCTTTAAATTAATATTTATTTCAAGTTTTTTAAGTAGTTTATATGAAACAGAGTGAAAAGTACCTGCCATGATTTTTGCAGCAATATCTTTTCCAAAAAATTTTGCAACTCTTTGTACCATTTCAGCTGCTGCTTTATTTGTAAAAGTTAATAGTAAAATTTCATCTGGTTTTGTTCCAGCATTAATTAAGTTTGCAATTCTTCCAACAATAGTAGAGGTTTTTCCTGTACCTGCACTTGCGATTATTAGGTTATATCCAGGTTCACAAGTTGCAGCTTCTAGTTGTTCTTTGTTTAAATTTGATAAAGGCATTAGTTGAATTCATTTTTATGTGTAAGTTTAATCATTTTCGAATATTATCATAAAAATACTTTGCATTTATTTCAACTAATTAGTTCTTAGGAAAATCCTTAATTATAGTAATTACAAGTTCACCAACAGTTATTCCAAATTTCTTCATTTTTGAATGATTTATTATTACACCATCTTCTTGTAAATGTAACCAATCTTTTACATCAATATTAATAGTAGTGCCATTATAAGGAATTTCCATAGTATAATCCATCATAACAGTATTTCCATTTACTAACATGGTAGCTTCACCTACAATATCACCTGCTGTACCTATATATTTGCCATCTAAAGTTGGTTTTAAAGTCCAAACTCTTGTTTGTTTTTCTCCATCATTATAAACAAATCTTTCATCTAAAGTTCCAACACCATTTTCATCCCAACTTCCTACTAAATCACCTTTAAAAGTTCTTATTATCTCTCCACTTCTATTTTTTACTAAACCATAAGCAGTTAGCTTACCATTAAAATAGTCTTGTGGTACGAATTTAGGAGTAGTATTATTAAAATCACTAATCTTCATAGATCCACAACCTCCTAAGAAAAAGCAAAATCCTAGTGTATAAAATATCTTTAAATTCATATTAAGCCTTTATTTAAATAGATGTTTTGATCCCTTGAAAATACTAATTGAACAAGATTTATATTTCGTGTTATAAATGCAGCTTCACAATAGTTTAAATACATCTTCCACATTCTAATAAAATAGTTATCAAAACCTAGTTTTTTGACCTCAGCAAGTTTATTTACAAAATTTTCATGCCAAATATTTAATGTTTTTGCATAATCTTCTGTAAACTCTTCCATATGTAATAAATTCAATCTTGTATGTTTTGAAGTAACATCTAAAATCTTTCCTACACTTGGAAGATGACCTCCTGGAAAAATATACTTTTGAATAAAATCAGTACTTTTACAATAGTATTCATATCTACAATCTGGCATAGTAATAACTTGCATTGCTAAAACACCACTTGGCTTTAATAACTCTTGGCATTTTTTGAAAAAAACATCAAAATATTCTCTTCCAACTGCTTCAAACATTTCAACAGCTATTATTGCATCATACTTACCATCTAAATCTCTATAATCTTTTAATAAAATCTATATTACATCTTCAACTTTTTCTTCTTTAAATTTTTTTAGACATAAGGCTTTTTGTTCTTTACTTAAAGTTACTGTTGTTACTTTACATTTTCTCTCTTTTGCAAGATGCAATGCCATAGAACCCCAACCAGAACCTATTTCTAAAACATGTGAATTTTCATCTATTCTTAGTTTTTGAGCAAGTAATGATATTTTTCTTTTTTGTGCTTCAAATAAATCTTCATCTTTATTTTCAAAAACTGCACTTGAATACATCATCGTATCATCTAAAAAAAGTTTAAAAAAGTCATTTGACAAATCATAATGTTCTGAAATATTTTTTCTTGAATTGTTTTTTGAATTTTTTCTTAATATATGTTTTATTCTATTAAACTGAGGAAGTAGATTAATTAGTTTATTATTTTTCTCATCACTGCTTAATGAGCCTAGTTTATTAGAGTTTAATAAAGCAATTGAAATCAGATTTGTAAGATCATTTGTTTCAAAGTCTTCATCCATATAACTTTCAGCAAAACCTATATCTCCATACAACATAACTTTTTTGAAAAAATTATTATTTTTTATATAAAGTGTAGTTTTTGGATTAGAGTTATCTCCAAAAATCTCTTTTTTGCCATTTGAAAAAACAACTTCTAAAGTTCCTTTTTCAATTTTTGATAAAAAGCCATATCCAAACTTTTCCCAAAACTTCTTCATTTAAAATCTCCTTGTTTCATCTTGCTTTGTAGGACTATGCCACTTTAGACCTTTTTTATATAGTTTTAAAGAGTGCCAAAGTGTTCTTGTAACAACAAATATTGTTAAAAACCAGTACTTAAAAAAAAGCCTTAAGATGTTTTTACTACTAAACGTCAAAGATTTACCACTAAAAACAGCTGTTAAGCTTTTTTCTTTTTTTTCATGATAATCAATTTTTAAACTTAAAAAATCTTCTTTTAAAATTAAGGTGAAAAAATATGTTCCATCTCTATTAAAAAATGGTGAAACATACATATCTTTTGTAATCACTGCACTATATTTGTTATCTTCATCTTCTTGGAGTTTTAAATCATATATTATATTTCCACCATTATAATTATGTACTTCTGCTAACATATAAATAGGTTTTTCATCTTTTATTATTAAAAGCAAACTTATTGGATTAAATACAAAATTACAAACTCTTGGAAGAGTGATAAACCTTAAACTTACTTCTTCTTCATCTATATTAAATTTTTTAAGTAATTCTTTTACATTTTGTATAAAATTATCATTTTTCCCAAAGTGATCTTTTGCATAAAATGAGAAGAGATTTAATCTATTTATTGAAAAAAATTTCTGATTTTTTAAACTTTGAAAATCACCTAAATCAATATTTAAAAGATAAAAACCATAAGTAAACTCATGTACTTTTGGCTCAAATCTTTTATGATATATCTTTCCTTCTAAAAACTGATGACTCATAATTCACATCCAAACTCTTTTGCAATTGTATTTGCACTATATAATCCATCTTCATGGAAACCATATCTCCAATATGCACCTGCAAAGTAACTGTTGTTTTTACCGTTTATTAAATCTCTTTTTTCTTGTGCTTGTATTGCTTTTCTATCAAATTGAGGATGTTCATATGAAACCTCTTCTATATAGTTTTGAAATTTATAATCTTCATTTAAAGTTACAAAATAATCTTTTTTTGTTTTTAGATTTTGTAATCTATTTATCCAATAAGATAAACTAACACTTGTTCTATCTTCATTATTTGTATAGTTCCATGCTGCATAGATTTTCTTATCTGGATATAAAGCATTCTTATCTGTATGTAAAACTGCTTTATTTTGCTTATATAAAAAACAAGATAGAATCTCTTTTTCATCATCGTTTGCATCTTCTAAAAGCTCTAATACTTGTGGCGCATGACAAGCAAATATTACTTTATCATAAAAAAAAGTATCATTAACACTATTTTCTAAAACTACTTTATTATTTTCTCTTTTTACTTTTACAATGTTACTATCAAGTACAATTTTTCCAGAAATATATTCTGATATTCTTTTTACATAATTTATTGAGCCATTACTTACAGTTAACCATTGATGATGAGTACCAACTCCAAGTAAACCGTGATTTTTAAAAAACTGAAGAAAAGTTCTAGCAGGGAAATCATTCATTTTTGTATCAGGTGTTGACCAAATAGCAGCACCCATAGGCAAAATATATCTTTGTTTAAAGACATCAGAAAAAATAGATAAATACTCTCCTAGGTTTTTATTTAAGTCTTCATGATTTATTTCTAAATCTTTATTTGCTTTTTTATTAAACTTTAAAATATCCATTATCATTTTATAGTGATTATATGAAAAAATATTTTTCTTTTGAAAAAACAATCCACTTAAAGAATCACCATTATAAGCTACATTTGTTTTTTTATCCCAAAAACCAAAACTCATATCACTATTTTCAATCTTTACACCAAGTTGTTTAAATAGCTTAGTTAAAAGTGGGTATGTTTCATGATTAAAAACTAAAAAACCAGTATCAACACCAAACTCCTTATCATCTTCTTGTACAATTGTAGTTCTTGCATGCCCACCTAATCTTGACTCTTTTTCATAAAGATCAACTTCATGTTTTTTACTAAGTAAATATGCGCTTGCTAATCCACTAATTCCTGCACCTATAACTGCTATTTTCATTTATATCTTCCTTGTTCATCTTGTTTTGTAAATATCAATCTATTTAAATCTACATGAGGTTTAAGTTTTTCTAAAATAAAATCTAATTTCTCTTTTTTCATCTTAGGTGTTCTACTCATAATCCAAATATGTTTCTTATCTTCATCACTAACAACTGCATTTTTATAATCTTGGTCAATATAAACTATATTATATCTTTTAGTAAAAATCCAAAAGTATGTCATATCAATTTTAGAAATTGAGTCTTTGTTTTTTGAAGCTGTTTTTCCAACTCCTGAATATTCAATAAGCTTTCCACCTATTTCATTTTCAAAGCATCTATTATAAATATTGTATGTGTTATCTTCTTGTAAAACATACTCCACACTAGAAGCAACACAGCCCTCTTGATAAAAGTTTGGTGTTCTTGCTATTTCATACCATAAGCCACTAAACTTATCTATACTTGCAAATTTTACTGGACTTAATGCATTTGCATTTATTGTAAAAATTGTAATTATTAGTAGCTTGTAAAACATTTTTTCTCCTGTGTAGTTATTTTATAGTAAATTAGTGCTATTTTGTACTTATAAATAGTCAATTAATATTCAAGATGTTTTGATTTTAGAATAAATACTACAGCAAGTAGTTTTAAAACTATTGGCAAAAGACTATATAAAGAAGATAATAGTAGTTGAGAAGTTGAAGATTGAGGATTTGAATCAAAACCAAAAACTCCTAAAATAATAAAAGTAATCCCCACCGCACTTGCAAGTGCTAATTTTGTAAGCATAGCCCAAAAACTAAATAAAACCCCCGTAAATTGACTATTTTGTTTTGTAAAATCTTGTGCTATATCTGCTTGAATTGATGAGGGCAAAAACATATCTGCACCCAAACTAAAGCCTGAAATAATGCATACAATTAAAAAAGGTACAAAATCACCCTCTGATAAAAAAGGAACATATAAAAAGACTAATGAAGCTAAGATTATAGAATAAATCCAACTATTTTTTTTACCAAATCTTTTAGAAATATAATACCAAAAAGGTAAAGCTAAAACCCCTGATAAAAAATATACTAAAAGAAGTACTCCAATTGAATCTTTTTCATTTATTACATAAGTTACAAAAAGTATAAATAAAGTTGCAGGAATAGCATTTGCAATGTTATTTATAAAAAAAGCAAAAAAGAGTTTTCTAAATTTGAAACTATTTTTCTTCAAAAATACAAATGACTCTTTTATTGTTATATCTGCATCTATTTTTTGTGTATTTTTAGTTCCAAATACTAAAAAAATTAAAAGAATGGGAAGTAAATATAACACCAAGTCCCACATCAAAAGTAAAGATTTTTGCTCATCTTTTGAAATGTTAAAATAATAGGGTAGAAATAAAGCTAGAACAACAGCTATTATTGTAAAAAACTCCCTACTTGAAGCTAGAAGATTATTATGGTTTTTATTAAAACTTATCTCTGCACTTAAACTAAAATATGGAATAGTTAATAAACTCCATCCAGTATAAATAAGTACTGAAAAAATAAACAAATAAAAAGCATTTGCATTACTTATAGGATGAGTTAAAAAATAAAATGAAAATAACACTAAAATTGAACCAATTATTATAAAAATATATCTTTTAAAATATTTATCGCTTAATCTTCCAATAATAGGATCAGTAAAAACATCAATAACCCTTGCAATTAAAAGAGTAGCTCCTACTAATGCCATATCAATTCCAACATCTTTTGCATAAAAAGTTGGAAGATAAATATATAAAGGTAAACCTAAAATAGCTAAAGGAATAGCAAATAATGAGTATGAAAAAAGTTTTAGTTTTGAAAGTTCTTTATTCATTTATACTTATCTTTTTTTTAATAAGCCTTAAAATAAAACCTAATAAAGGTATTTTTTCATAAATATTACTTGCAGCATCCCAATAATCTACATGGGAAAAAACCTTTGCATTGTCATTAAACTTAACAATACTTACTCCCTCAAATGAACTTAAATGCGAATCTTTTTTCGTTTTATACTCAAAAGTCCAATGTATAAATGATTGATTTTCATCACAACTATGACTTAATATTTTAAATTTAGCTTCATATAAAAGCTCATACATATCTTGAAAAACTTCATAAATCTTTTCTACACCTACAACTTTTTGAAAAGGGTCTTGAAAAATAGAGTTTTCATCAAAAAAATAGTTATATTTTTCAAATTGTGTATCTTTATTTATAGTTTCAAAAAACTCACAATATGCTTTTAAATAGTCTTTAGTACTCATTTTAAAAGCCTTTTTGTAATATTTAATGAAATAAAATAAGGTAAAATTTTTAGAAGTTTTAAAAATAGTGCTAGTTTAAAAGGAAACCTTATCTCAAAGCCTTTGTTTTTTTCTATTTGTGAAGCAATTATTTTAGCAGCATCAGTAGGTTCTAAAAGTTGAGGCATTTCAAAATCATTTTTTTTAGTTAGTCTTGTATTTACAAAGCCATGATTAATAATTTGGAGTTCTATATTTTTTCTTTTTAATTCTGGATGAATTGATTGTAAAATATTTACAAGTGCAGCTTTAGAAGCACTATAAGCACCCCCATAAGGAAGTCCAAAATCACTAGATAAACTACAATTAAATATCCATTTACCAAAGCCTTGTTCTTGGAAAAAATCTTTTAAAATAGATATTACTCTAATAGCTCCTAGATAATTAATATCAACCATTTGCTCAAAATCCTTGATATTCCAATTATCTAAATCAAAAGTATTGTAAACAGCTGCATTATAAAAAAGTAAATCTATTTTGTGTTCTTGTGATTTTATTTTTTCAAGGGAATCTTTAATTGAAGATTCATTACTCACATCAATATTTATCAAAGTTAATTTAGAAGGATATTTTCCCATCAATGATATTAACTCTTTTGATTTAGTAGCGCTTCTTGCACTAACTATAACACTATAACCTTTTTCAAGCCAAAGTAAAACAAGGTTTAAACCTATTCCACTACTAGCTCCAATTATCCAAATTTTTTTAGACATAGCATGTCCTTTATTTCAAGCATTGAGTTATAATATAATCATATAAAGTTTTTTAGTAGTTAATATTTGTTAGTTAATATTTGAATTTTTTAGGCAAAAAAAAAGACCTTCAAAAGAAGGCCTTTTTTACACACAAGGAAACATAAAAAATTAGTTGTCGGAAAACTTCTAATTCGCTGTCTATTTTTACTGGAAAATAAGTAAGTCCGTATCTTGCTTATTTCTATAAAAATTATAACAGTATAGTATTAACTAAATCTCAACAAAAAGTTAACAAATAGTTAACTATACACTTATACTCTATTTCTTTTAATAATTTCTTGTAAAAGTTTAAAATATCCTATTACTAAAATTAGTACTATGTATGAAAATTGAATAAAAGTCAATGACTTTTGAGCCATCACAAAATGTATTGTTATTAGTATTAAAGCAAAGTAAATTAGCTTATGATACTTATTGTACTTTTTAAATAGATTCTTTTTTGATGTAATAGCCATAAATAAAAGAATAAAAAATGCAATCATTCCAAGATAAATAAATGGCTTATCTAAACTTTGTTTTATTATAAAACTAAAATCAAGTTGTGCATCTAAAATAGTAAAATTCAAGAAATGTAAAAATGCATAGAAAAATCCAAAAAGTCCTATCATTTTTCTATATTTTATTAGATTAACCCATTTTCTTATCATAGATAAGCAAATACTAGAAAATAACAAAACTGTTGAAATAACACCTGTTACTGTATATATATATTTTATTGGATCATTTACACTTTGTAAAATAAACAATTCATATGATGTAACTACTAAAGGTAATAAAAAAAGCACAAATAATAGATATTTCACTAAAAATCCTTTGTTAAGTCCATGCCTTTATATAAATGTGCAACTTGTTTTTCATAACCATTGAACATTAATGTATTTTGTTTAAAAAATTTACCTAAAACTCTCTCCCTAGCTTGTGACCATCTTGGATGGTCAACCTTTGGATTTACATTTGCATAAAAGCCATACTCTTTTGGATTCTCTTTTTGCCAAGTATTAAGTGGTTCTTTATCTGTAAAAGAGATTTTTGCAATTGATTTAATAGATTTAAAACCATACTTCCAAGGAACTATTAGTCTAATTGGAGCCCCATTTTGCTTTGGCATAGATGAACCATATAAGCCAACAGCCATTAGTGTAAGTTCATTCATAGCTTCATCCATTCTAAGACCTTCAACATAAGGATAATCAACAGCATTGAAAACTTTATTTTTTTGATCAGGGAACATCTGCTCATCATATAAAGTTTCAAATCTTATATATTTTGCACTAGATAAAGGTTTTAGATATTTGATAAGTTTAGACAACTCAAATCCAATCCAAGGAACAACCATAGACCAACCCTCAACACATCTAAATCTATAAATTCTTTCTTCTAAAGCAAACTTTTTTAACAAATCATCAAAATCTAAAGTCATTGGTTTTTCAACTAATCCATCAACTTCTATAATCCAATTTTTCGTACTTAAAGTATGAGCCATATCTTTTACTTTTCTTTGATTTGTAGTAAACTCATAAAAGTTATTATGTGAAGTTATCTGTTCGTAAGTATTTAGTATTAGATTATTGGGGTTTGGATCTTCTGTAAATTTTAGATTCTTAATAGGCATTTTTTCTTTTGCTAAAGCTTCCATTATTGAACCACTTGCAATTACACTTGCAGCACCAAGTTTTAAGAAAGTTCTTCTATTATCAAATAACTCTTTTGAAGTTACTTCATTTTCACTAATTTCCCAATCTTTTTTTGTAAGTTTGTACATACCATATCCTTTAAAATCTATTATTATAGTTTATAACATATTTGTTAAGGATATGTGTAGTATTTATTTGCCTTTTAATAAAATTTTCAAGTAACTACTTGACCATAAAAGTAAAATTAGTAAAAGTAAAAAAGAGGAGATATTTATCCAAAAAACATAGTTTAAATTACTATTTAAAGTAAAAGAAGCAAATACTCTTAAGATAATTACTCCTTGCAATACTAAAAATAGAAATTTTGTAAAACTATTTGCATAAGGAGTTCGTCCAGAATGTCCTAAAACAACTCTTGTTCCAAAACCTAATAGTATTGTCGTAAAATATCCTAAAGCAAAAGTATGTAAAGATGCTTTTTCGAAAATAAAATTGATATTTAAAATAGAAAAACTATTTTCCAATACAGATATAAAAAATCCAAGGGGAATCCAAAATAAAGATAAATATAAAACCCACATAATTGCACTAACTTTAAATAATGGAAGATTCCATCTTACTAATTCATTTACAATAAATACAAAAAATAGTGTATCACTTATTAAAGCAAAATAAGAGTTTTCAAAAAACATGGCTATTACTTTTAATAGCATCAAAAAGAAAAATATCTCCATAATTTTTGAACTTTTATTTATTTTATACTCAGGCACTTTTACTTGTGTAAAAAATGGTATCATTCTTTGAGATACTGCAAAAATGATTCCAAATAAAAATATATAAAAACCACTATTAATAGCAAGTTTTTTTAAAGTAAATGAAAAAGAAACATCAAAAAATGATATATAAAAAAATATGTGAGAAATCAATCCTATAAAAAAACAAATCAATATCCACTTAGCATCATATTTATTTGTAACCTTACTATTTTTATAGATTTCATACAGTGTTTTAAATGATAAAATTTGTGCAATTAAAAGAGTAAAAGAGAAAAGAAACAAATAATCATTTGCAAATAACAATGAGATAAAAAAGCCAACACTACTAAAAAAATATAGATAAAAGTGTTTCATATAAGTTGATACTTTTATTTGTGCTTGTACTAAAAATCTAGGGAAAACTACATACAAAAATCCAATAAAAAACTGAATAAATACAATATGAATCATACTATAAGCATGATAATCTAATATTGAACTATTAATTGATATTTTTTGTGTATATACACCTAAAAGTAAAGATAAAAAAAGAATGAAAAAAATCATTCCATTTGAAAAAAAAGCTTGATGGGGTTGGCTAGAAAAGTTTTTGTACCATGTAGTCATAATTACTCCTATAAAAAAAGGAGCTTAAAACTCCTTTTTAATGTTTAAATAATTATAACTTAAATGTTAAATTAAAAAATTGATTACTGACAAGTTCCACAACAAGATGTATTTGTTGCTTCTTTTGCAGCTTCAAAAGCAGCATCATAGTTTGGCTCTTGTGTTATTTCATTGCAAATTTCTTTATATACAACAACTCCACTTGCATTAATAACAAATACAGCTCTTGCAGCAACACCTCTTAAAGCTCCATTTTCAATTAAAACTCCATAAGCTGTTGCAAGTTCTTTATTTCTAAAGTCACTTCCAACTTTTAAATTTTCAATTCCCTCTGTTGTACAAAATCTACCCATTGCAAAAGGTAAATCCATAGATGCAACAACTACTTCTATATTATCTAGTTTTACAGCTTCTTCATTGAATTTTCTAGCTTCTGCTGCACAAACTGGTGTATCTAAAGATGGTACAACAACTAAAACTTGTGCGCATCCTTTTTCTCCACCTACTTGAATTTCACTTAAATCTTGCCCTACTATTTTTACAATAGGAGCTACATCTGAAACATTGATTTCATTTCCTGTAAGTTTTACTTCTTCACCTTTTAAATGTGTAATTGCCATTTTTTGTCCTTATTTCTTTGTTTAAAATATTATATAAAATTTATTTGAATTACTACTTAATGGTTAAGTTTTATTGCATTTGCTTCTAAAATCACTCTATTTTCAGTAATTAAAGTATTTAACGCTGCTTTAAATCTTTTTTTACTCATCTCAAAAAGCTTTGTAATTAATTCTGAATCACTTTTTGATGTAACTTCTAAATAGTTATTATTAGATTTTAAAACTTCAACTATTTTATATAAATCATCATCACTATTTTTAACACCAATTTTTTGTAAAACAATATCTAGCTTTCCATCATCTCTTACTGTTTTAACATAGGCTTTTTTAATATCTCCAATATTTAATTTTGAAAATATTTCATTATGATAAATCATACCCTCAAAATTTTTATTTACATATACTTTAAAACCTAAAGGTGTTTTTTTATAAATAATTATTTCTACTTCATCATTTGTTTTAAAACTATTTGTATTTCTATCATACTCTTCTTTAAACTTTTCAGTAGCAATTAGTCTATTTGATTTTTCATCTTCAACTAGCTTTAGAACTCTTTTTTCACCAACTTTAAAAGGTGATTTTTGTTTGTTTATTGGAACTAAAATATCTTTTGGTAATCCAATATCAACAAAAGCACCAAATCTTGCTATATCTACAACTTCTAAAGCAGCTATTTCATTAAGTTTTAATTTAGGAGTTAAAGTTGTTGCAACTAACCTATCTTCACTATCTGTGTATATAAATACATCAACTGTTTTTCCAAGTTCCATACCATCTTTTATATATGCATTTGGAAGTAAAACTTCTACCTCATCTTCACTTATTAAATAAAGTCCTGGCTCACTTGCTCTATTTATTTTTAATGTGTTTATTTCACCTAGTTTTATCTGTTTATTCATATGGTTATTCCGTTATTTTAATTTTTGATATTATATCTAATTTTTATCTTTTTATAACTTTTACTAAAAAAAGAGTTATAACTCCAACAATAATAATACTTGCTCCAGAGCTTATATCATAAAAATAAGAAATCACTAAGCCACTTATTGTAAAAAATAGTGCAAATAATGAACTTATTATCATCATAGATGAGAGCTTAGAAGCAAAAATTTCTGCTATGTATGTAGGAATTGTTAAAAGTGCAATTACTAAAATCAAACCTACAACTCTTATTGCTGCTACTACACATAATGCTGCTAAAATCAATATAAGTGTATAAAAGAATCTAACACTAATACCTCTTAATTTTGCAAATTCACTATCATATGATACAGCTAAAATCTCTTTATAAAAAACTGATATTAATAAGATTACTAAAATATCTAAAGTAAACATATATATAATATCTTCATTTGAAACAGCAATTATTGAACCAAATAAATAACTCATCAAATCTACATTATATCCTGGAGTTAAATCTACAAATATAATACCAATAGCCATTCCCAATGCCCACATCATTCCAATGATACTATCAATTCTAGTTTTATTATATTGAGTGATAAAAGCTATAAATATTGCTGTAATAACGGCAAATACCGTAGCTCCCAATAATATAGGTATTCCTAGAAAAATTGCTAAACCTATTCCACCATATGAACTATGAGCTATTCCACCTGCTAAAAATGTAAGTCTGTTTACAACAACTAGTGAACCAATTACTCCTGCTGCTATTGAGATTAAAACTCCAGCTAAAAGTGCATTTTGAACAAAATCAAATGATAAAGCTTGTATTAACATATTAGCATCCATGATTACATCCACAAGAAGATTTTTTTCCTAGTGCTGAAAGAAGTTCCACTTCACATAAATGCTCACTATCATCAAGATTTTTCTCAACATTATCAAGCTTATGGTAAACAAGATTTTTATTTACATGTGCTACGCTTTTTGCATAATTTAACAATACAGAAATATCATGGCTTACCACTACTATTGTAATATTTTCATTTAATTTTGCAAGTAACTCATAAACCTCTTTTTGTCCTTTAACATCAATACTTGCTGTTGGTTCATCAAGTAACATTACTTGTGGATTTGCACATAGTGCTCTTGCTATAAATACTCTTTGTCTTTGCCCGCCACTTAAATTTCCTATCTTACTTTTTGCAAACTCTTGCATACCAACTTGCTCTAAAGATTTCATAGCACAAGCAATATCCTCTTTTGAATAACCAAAAAGTTTTCTTTTTGAACCAATATGTCCCATAAGAACAACTTCAAGTGCTGTTATAGGGAAATCTATATTTAAATTTGTATTTTGTGGAACATAGCCAAATGATTCTTCTTTTAGACTCTTTTTTATAGTTCCTTTTTGGGGTTCTTTAAGATTTAAAATTAGTTTTAACAAGGTACTTTTTCCACCACCATTTGGTCCAATAATAGCTAAAAAATCACCTTTTTTTATCTCTAAATTTATATTTTCTAAAACATTTACTTTATCATAACTAAATGATAAATCTTTTATTTTTATTATATTCAAATATTTACCTTTTCTATCAAATGCAACTAAGTCGCAATATTATCTAAATAATTATTAATTTTGTATCAAAAAATAGTTTTAAATTTTTCCCATAAAATTCCCAAATACTCATGAAAAGCAAGTTCTGATTTATATAAATTATAAGCTTTTGGTCTTGATAAAAAATAGCCCTTATTTTTTGCAAGATGATTTGTAACTGCTGGAATTGGCAATAAACCATGTTTATGAAATATCAACATAGCTCTTTTCATATGTGAAGCAGAAGTTACAAGTATGAACTTTTTGTTTTTTAATAACTTTTTTACTGCTAAAGCTTCTTCATTTGTATCTTTTGGTTTAGGTAAAGTAATAATATCTTCACTATTTACTTCTAAAGACAATGCAAGTTTTTCTTGCATAAAAGCATGAGAAGTAACATCTTTTCCTTCATAGCCTGAAAAAATAAGTTTACTATTTGAAGTATTTTTATATATTCTATAAGCTTCTAAAAATCTATTTAATGAAGTTGTGTTTAGCTGTGAAGTGATACTTAAACTCTCATTTGTTGTGTGTCCATTACCTAAAACTACAATATATTTTATATCTTTTGGTATAGTTTTCAAAGCTTTATAACTATGTTCTAAAGGATATAATAATCTATTTGAGATTGGCTCATAAGATAATAAAACTATCCAAAAAAATGACAATACAAAAAAAACTTTACTTTTAAAATATGATTTTTTATATAAAAAGACTAAAGCAACTAAAAATAAAATCAATCCAAGGGATAAAGGCATAAAAAAACCAGAAATAATCTTTTTTACTAAAAACATCAACTCTTTTTTCCTACTAAAACACAAGCATATCCCACAACCCTTGAATCATCTTTTGTTCTATCAAAACTTGTGCAATAATGCAATACTTCATTTTCTAAATTTTTATTGATTGAAGCTTTAACAAGGGCTTTTACACCTATCATACCACAAGCTTCAGCACCCTTGTCAAATAATGTCAAATCTTTTTTAACAATTGCATTTAAACAAATATTATCTTTATAATTTGCTTCTTTTAAGTTATAAAAGTGACTTAAATCTGTACTTATTACTAAAAAAGTTTTTTCATCATCAAGTATATTTTCAATAAGTTTACTTAAATCATTAAAATCGATTTTCCCATAAACAATCTCTACTATTTTACTATTTGAAAAATAGTGCTTAATAAAAGGTGCTTGTGTTTTAGTAGAGTGCTCTTCATGAACAGCTTGTATATAATCACACCATTGGTATTTTTCAAGTATTTTATTTGCATATTGGGTGTCAACTTCTATATCTCCTAAAGGAGTTTCATAATTGCTATTTAAACAAATTGAAGCTTTTTCAAAATAGACTTTATGTGAGGGACCAATAACAACTACTCTTTCAAAATTTTGATTTTGTGAAGCAATATTAAAAGCTAAATTAGCAGTAAATCCACTATAAATATATCCTGCATGGGGAGAAATAATAGCTTTTGCTTTTAAAGGTTGAGATTTCAATTTGAAACTATTATTAAAATGCTTAAATAAATCTAAAATTTCTTCTTTATTATTTGGATAAAATGTACCAGCAATTGATATTTTTTTATTACTCATTTCAAATACTCCCTTTACTTTTTTACTGCATTTTGGACATGCTGAATCAACAATTATATTTTTTATTATCTTAAAGTATTTTCTACTTATTAATAACTCATTGCAATTTTTACAATAAGTATTGTTTTCATAAGAAACATTCCCAATATAAACATTTTTTAAACCTACTTTTTTTGCTATATCATAGGCTTGTTTTAATTTTTCAAAAGAAGTTCTTGGAAGCTCAAGCTCTTTATAATCAGGATGAAAAGCACTTAAATGCCAAGGAGTCTCTTCTCCTAAACTTTTTTTTATAAAACTTGCCATATTAAATAACTCTTCTTTTGAATCATTTTTTGTAGGAATTATAAGTGTAGTAACTTCAAGCCATATATTATTTTTCTTAAAATGTATCAAGTTATCTAATATTTGCTGTAAATTTCCACCAAGCTTCTTTTTGTAATAATCACTATTAAATGATTTCAAATCAACATTAACAGCATCTATAATATCTTTCATATCATCAATAACTTCACTACTTTCAAAGCCATTACTTACAAATACAGATTTTATATTATATTTTTTAGCCTCAAGTGCTATATCTTTTGCAAAAGGATAAAAAATTGTTGGTTCGTTGTATGTATAAGAGATTGATTTACAATCTTTTTGTATTGCTATTTGAACTATTTCTTGTGGCGAAATATAATTACTAGTGTCTATATTTTTTTCTTGTGAAATTCCATGATTTTGGCAAAAACTACATTTAAAATTGCATCCAACAGTACCAAGAGATAAAGATTTACTATTTGGCAAAAAATGATATAGTGGTTTTTTTTCAATAGGATCAACATTAAAAGCACTTATATGTCCATAAACTAAGCACTTAATTTTATTATTGATATTTTTATTAACTCCACAAATACCTGTTTGGTTTAATTTTAATTGACAGTAGTAACTACAAAGTAAACAAATTTGTTTATCATTTTTTTCTTTGAAGTACTGCATTTTATCTATAAGCCTCTAAGTCCTCTATCTGTTCATAATCATCTTTATATTTATCTCGTATTTCAAGAAATTTATCCAAATTATCAAAAAAGATATCTACAAGTTTTGGATCAAAATGTTTTCCTCTTTCTTTTTTAAATAAATCCAAAATTCTATCAAGTTCCCATGCTTTTTTATAACATCTATTACTTCCTAAAGCATCAAATACATCTGCAATTGCTGTTATTCTTCCAAAAATATGTATATTTTCACCACTTAAACCTCTTGGATAGCCTGTTCCATTCCATTTTTCATGGTGTTCATGTGCTACTGTTGCAGATGCTTTTAAAATTTGTCTATTTGAGTTTTTAAGCATATCATAACCCAATTTTGCGTGTTCTTTCATAATTTCAAACTCTTCTGGTGTAAATTTACCTGGTTTATTTAAAATATTATCAGAAATAGCAACTTTTCCAATATCATGCATAGGTGAGGCTAATCTTATTAATTCAGCAAGTTCTTGATTTAATCCATACTCTTTTGCTAAAATATATGAGTACTCTGCAACTCTTTTTACATGATTTCCTGTCTCTTTACTTCTTGCTTCTCCAATAGTTCCAAGGGAAAAAATCACATCTTTTTGTGTATCTTCAATCTCTTTATGTAGATTTATTGTCTCAGTAATATTTTTACCAATTCCCATAAACTCTTTGATATTACCATCCACATCTTTAATAGCTCTAAAAGTAAAATCCATATTATAAAGATTTTTCTTCTTATTACAACAAAAGTTCAAAACTCCTCTATATAAACCATTATTTAAAATATCATCAAAAACTTTGTCATACTCTTTATATGAGCTTTTATCTATAATAGTAAAAAACTCTTTTCCTATTAAATCATTGCTATTTTCAAAATGTAAAAGTTGCAATAATCTATTATTTGCAAAGGTTATATTTTTATCTATATCAACCCTTATAACAGAAGCACTTATATTAATCATATGTTCATACTCTTTTAATAAATGAACACTTCTTGTTGCATCTTCTTGAGAAGTAAAAAGTTTCTCTTGTAAGAACTCTTTGTATGCTTCTACTTCTGTTACATCATATCTAATAGCAATAAACTCATCAATTTCATCATTTGAGTTTAAAATAGGAACTATTGTTGCATCAACTATATAAGTTAAGCTATCTTTTGCTCTATTTTTAAATCTACCTCTCCAAACTCTTTTTTCATTTTTGATTGTATTCCATAAATCTTTGAAAAACTCTTTACTATTATTTGGATGTCTTACTAAATTGTGTGAGTTACCAAGTAGTTCATCTATTGAATATCCAGAGATATCACAAAACTGTTTATTTGCATAGGTAATTTTTCCATTAACATCAGTTTTTGAAACAATAGCAGATTTATCAACTGCTATTTTATACTGTTCTAAAAGTTTTGTAACACTCTCATACTCTTTTTGCCTTTGAATATTTTTATAAGCCTTATTTATTTTTTCAAAAAAAGTTGAGATATCAATTGGTTTTACCAAATAATCATTAATAATATCTATTTTATTTGCTTGTTTTATAAGATCTGCTTCAAATAATGAAGAAATTACAATAGCTTGTATTTCCTTATTTATTTTACTAATCTCTTTTAGCATTTCAAAACCATTTAATTTAGGTATTTTTATATCAGTAATAACTAAATCAATTGATTTAGTTTTAAAAATATCTAAGCCTTCTTGACCATTTGATGCTACAATCACTTCTTTTGCAAAAAGTTCTAAAATTGAAGCAATTTCATTTTTTATTGTTTGTTCACCCTCAACATACAATATAGTTAAATTTTTTTTAGATACTTTTTCTTTATGCATAGATTATTCCTTGATTTTCATGGCTTCATATATGAAAATCTGCGCATTCTCTTCTAAACAAGATGCTGATACATTTGCTTTTAAGCACAATGAATTTATAAACTCATCAAAACTTGGTAACTGTTCCCAAACTTGAGGTAAAAAAGTTGCTTGATTTTCATTATAGCTTAAAATTACACCATGCTTGTTTGGAATTATTTTATCTTTTAAATCATATCTATCTATATAAGTTACTCTTTTTGGTGGAGTCAAAACTGAAACTTCGATTTTTATATTTGTAAAATCTTTGAACTGTAAAGGTTCAAATCTTGGATCATTAAAAGCTGCTTTTCTTGCATTTATAAAAACATCTTCATAAAGTTGAGTATGTGCAGTTAAAGAGCCTATGCAACCTCTTAATCTACCATTTATAGTAAGTGTTACAAAGCTTGCTCTTTGCTCACTTAATTCATCAAAGTTTGATAAATAAAACTCTTTATTTAAAACTAATGATTTATCAAAATATGTAAAAATGCTTTTTCTTGCAATATCTAAAAGAACTTTTAAATCCATTACTTTCCTATTAACTCTTTAATTGTAGCTTGAAACTCTTCACTATCATTTACACACTTACAAACCTTATAATCACTTATTCCAATTTCATCAGCAATCTCTTTATACTCAATGCTTAATTCAAAATCTGTTTCTGAATTATCAATAATAAATGCAATTGGATAAATTAAAACTTTTTGATCTTTAAAATTTTTTAGCATATCATCTAAAGATGGTTCAAGCCACTTTAAAGGTCCTACCTTTGATTGATAAGCTAAATTTGTTGATTTAAAGTTATAACCTTTTTTTTGTAGTTTTTCTGATAATATTCGAACATGCTCATTAACATGTCTTTCATATACATCACCTGCATCAACAATTTTTTGAGGAAGACCATGAGCTGAAAAAATAAGATTATATTCACTTACATTTTCAACTTTTGAAACTAACTCTTCTAAAATAATATCATTAAAACTCTCATTTTTATAAAAAGGATCAATAACTTCTATATTAAACTCATCTTTTGCCACTTCATAAAAATCCTCAACAGAAGATTTTGTTGTTGTTGTTGAATACTGAGGATATAAAGGAAGTAAAATCACATCTTTTATACCTTGTTCTTTAATTTGTTTTATTGCTGTTGATGAAAAAGGTGGAGTATATCTCATGGCTTGAGTTACATAAATATCATCAAAACTATTATTTAATTTATCTACTAAATTTTCAGTTATTTTATTAATTGGAGAGAATCCACCTATTTCTTCATAATTTTTCCATGCTTCATTTAATCTTGAAGTTGTAATAAAAAAAGCAATCATCTTTCTTAAAATGCTACTTTTAACTGTAATGATATTTTTATCATTAAACATATTAGTTAAAAACATTTTTAACTCATCTTTTGTCCTTGGACCACCCATATTTAATAAAACCAATGCTTTTTTATTTTTCATTTTTCAACCTATTTAAATCTATAATTTTATCTGCACACCAATTAGCTAGTGAGATATCATGTGTAATCATTAGTATTGCACATTTATCTAAATATTTTATTAAAAGTTTCATAACCTCTAAAGATATAATATTATCTAAAGCTGATGTTGCCTCATCTACAAGTAAAAGATCAGGTTTCATCAATAAACTTCTTAAGATTGAACATCTTTGAAGCTGACCTCCACTTAACTCATGAGGTTTTTTTAATAAAAACTCTTTATTTAAATTAAGCTCAAGAGATAATTTATTTAATTCATTTTTTAAAGTATCATTATCAACTACATCTTCTATTTGCTCTAAAATCTTATAAGATGGATGAAATGAACTATAAGGATCTTGATATATTGAACTTATCTTTTTAACTTTAATAGTTCCCTTTTGGGGTTTTAAGTTATTGCAAATAAGCTCAAATAGAGTACTTTTTCCCTTTCCACTCTCCCCTACAATACAAATAAGTTCCCCTCTTTTTAATTCAAGATTGAAATTATCATATATCATCTTTTTATTATTAAAATAAAAAGAGAGGTCTTTTATGCTCAATACTAAATCATTACTCATTTTTTACCTAAATACTTATATATAATTAATTATATTATAATAAGATAGCTTTAAAATAGTATATACATTATCAAAAAATTAGTAAAAATATTAATTTTGATATTAAAAGTTTATGCAAGAAAAAAAAAGATAAAATGCATATCTTAGATATTTCAAGGAGAGATAATGAAAAAAATTGTTTTAGGAACATTAATAGCAGCAGCTTCTGTAATGGCTGCAAATTGGGCTGCATGTGCTAGCTGTCATGGTGCAAAAGCTGAGAAAAAAGCCTTAGGTAAATCACAAGTTATTGCTGGTTGGGACGAAGCTAAAACTATTAAAGCACTAAAAGGTTATAAAAATGGATCTTATGGTGGAGCTATGAAAGGTGTAATGAAAGGTCAAGTTGCAAGACTTTCAGATGCAGACATTGAAGATTTAGCTAAAAAAATTGCTTCATTTAAATAAATAATTATAATTATTGAAAAAAAGTAAGTTATTTATCTAACTTACTTTTTTTTTGCTCTTTTTTTGCATTCATTTTCTTTTGTTCTTTTTTTCGTGCATCATTTAAATCTTCAGTTGAATCAAAAAGCAAACCACCCATCATTTTTTCACCATCATCAAACTGACCACCTTTAGCACCCCAAATAAATACTCCCAAAATTGCAAAAGATACTACAAGTGCAACTACTAACATCATCAATAAAGTACCATCAATCATAAAACTTCCTATTTTTTTAATTTAATTCTCATAGAGTTAGCAACAACAATAAGTGAACTAAGACTCATTGATAATGCAGCAACTAAAGGAATAACATATCCAGCCATTGCTAAAGGAATTGTTATTGCATTATATACTAAAGATATAAATAAATTCTGCTTTATAAATTTATATGTTCTTTTTGAAAGGGTAAAAGCAAGTTCTAAACTATTTAATGAATTATCTAGTAAAACAATATCTGATACACTAAGTGCAATATCAGCCGAACTTCCCATTGCAATAGCAACATCACTTTTTGCTAAAGCTACAGAATCATTTATTCCATCACCCACCATGATAACATTTTTACCTTTATTTTTTAAATCTTGAATAAATTGTGCTTTTTCTATTGGATCAACTTCTGAAATGTAGTTTTTAATTCCAACTTTTGATGCAACACTTTTTGCAGTTGCATTATTGTCTCCTGTTAGCATAACTACATCTAAGCCTAGTTTTTTGATATTTAAGATGAACTCTTTTGCGCCCTCTTTTATCTCATCTTCAAGTTCAAAGCTTGCAATAACTTTTGAATCAACTACAAAAATATAAATAGAGTTTTGACTTTCAAACTTATAATTAATATTATAAGTTTTTAAAAGTTTCATATTTCCACCTAATATATTAAACACTTTTCCATCAATATTTTTATATTTTGCAACTACACCTTGTCCATCAATATTTTTAATATCAAAAATATCTTTTGATTCTAAAGAGAAATTATCTTTCATATACTCTTTTACAGAATTACTAATTGGATGATTTGAACTATCTAAAAGAGAATATAGTAAATTTAATTTATCAACATTATTATCTAAAATTTCTGCTTTTTTTACTTTTAGTTTACCTTTTGTAATTGTTCCTGTTTTATCCATTACTAAAGTATCAGCTATTGCCAATGTTTCAATATATTTTGCTTCTTTAAATAGCAAACCATTTTTTGCAAGTTCTGAAATACCTATTAAACTAGCTATTGGTGTTGCTAGGGCTAAAGCACAAGGACAGGCAATAACAATAACTGAAATTGCAACAATAAAAGATTTTTCAAAATGTAAAGCACCCTCATAATCAAAGCCTAAATCTATACCAAAGTAGTACCAAACAACAAATGTCAAAATAGCTAAAGATAAAATTAATATACTAAAACCTTTTGAAATTTCATTTGCTTTATGTTCGATTTTTGGTTTTGAACTTAGTGAATCCTCAAGTAAAGTTACTATTGAGTTTAAAGTTGAATCTTCATAAGATTTTAAAACTTTATATCTTATAACCTTTTCACAGTTTATTGTTCCACTAAATATTTTTGAACCTTTTTGTTTATCAACAGGAAGAGATTCTCCACTAATACTAGACTCATCAAAAGATGCACTTGAAGATTCAAGTGCTCCATCAAAAGATGCTTTTTCTCCTGCTTTTAACTCAACAATATCACCAACTTTTACACTATTTATTGGTAATACTTTTTTTATATTATCTTCTATAATAATTGCTTCTAAAGGTATTGAACTTTTTATTTTATCTAAGGTATCAACGGCTGATTTTTTGCCAATAACTTCAAGATACTTTCCAACTAAAACAAAAGTAATAATCATAGCAACACTATCAAAATAGCTCTCACCCTTACCTCCAAAAAGAACATAAAGAGAATAAATATATGAAAATGTAGCTCCTGAACTAACTAAAAAATCCATATTTAAAATACGATTTTTTAATCCATAATATGCACCTTTGTAAAAAATCCAACCACTATAAAAAAGTACAGGTGTTGCTAGTATAAACTCACCTAAATGTATATAATTTCTAACTTGTTCGGAAATTCCTGTAAAAAATCCAGTATATTTTGCAACAGACAACATCATTATATTCATAGTAGCAAAAACAGCTACCATCATTCTAATAAAAAAATCTCTTTTAGATTCTGTAGCTTTTTCATCTGCTATGCTTGCATCATAAGCATAGGCGTTATAACCAATACTTCTAATTTTCAAAATAATTTCAGAAAGTTTAATTTCATCTTCATCCCAAACTATTTTTGCTTTATTTGTAGAGAAGTTTATATTTGCTTCAATAATTCCATCTGTATCATAAAGTACTTTTTCATTTAACCAAACACAAGCAGCACAATGAATTCCCTCAATTATCAAGTCAATTCTACTAAAGCCCTCTTCTGTAGTTTTTATAAAATTATCTTTAAAACTTTTAGTATCAAATTTTTCTACATCATTATTGCTTGTTAATGGTGGAGCAATGGTTTTATTTCCAAGTTTTTCATAAAAAGAGTCTAAACCATCATCTTTTAGAAGATGATAAACTCCTTGACAACCTTTGCAACAAAAATGCAAAGAGTCATCTTTTATCATTATATCTTCATCATACTCTAAATGACAATGATCACATTTTATTTTTGACACTGAAATATTCCTAAATCCCTATTTTTAAAAAGTTTTTCATGCTCTTTTACAAGACCATGCATAGAGATGTAAACTCCATTTGTATTATTAGTATTTAAAAAGCTAAGTCCTATCATAAAGTTTGATGTTGCCTCTATTTTATCAATAGAGTAAGGATGCATAGCCCCTGTTAAAACAATAAGTTTATCTTTAACTCTTTTTTCAATATATTTTGCAGTTTCATCCATAGTATCTGTACCATGAACTATTAATATTTTATCATATTTAGAGATTTCATTTATAATCTCTTTTCTATCTTTATCATCTATTTTTAGTGAATCTTTAAAAATAATACCTTTTATATCAATATTTAAATTTCCTCTAGCACAATTTTCTAAAATATCTAAAATAGCTTTGTTATCTTTAGCTACATCTAAAGCTCCTGTTTGTTCATTGTACCTTTTATTAAATGTTCCACCTGTATTTATTACTAATAATTTATTCATATAACCTCTTTTAAATGCTTTTATGTTATTATTATTTAAATGAATAATAATTTTCCAAAACAATAATTATTATTATACCGTATTAACATTGGAGTAAATCTTAATGATAAATAATATCTCAATATTAAAAAATATCACTATTTTGTATGCAGAGGATGAAGCTAGTTTAAGAGAAATAACTTTAAATATCTTAAAAGGCTTCACAAAAAAGCAGTTTGTTGCAAAAGATGGACAAGAAGGGCTTGAACTTTTTAAAGAGAATGAAGAAGAGATTGACCTTATCATAACAGATGTAAATATGCCACATATGAATGGCTTAGAGATGATAAAAGAGATAAAACAAATAAATCCTAATATTCCAATTATAGTTGCAACAGCATTTTCAAATACTGAATATTTACTTGAAGCAATTGATATTGGTGTTGACAAATATGTTCTAAAACCAATTGATATGAAAAAACTACTTCAAACAATGAGCCAATCACTACTTTATCATGAATTAAAAGATCTATACATTGATAAACTTACTCATTTACCAAATAGAAATAGACTAAAAAAAGATTTAGCTCAAACAGAAGAAGATTTGATGGCTTTAATAAATATTGATAAGTTTTCAACCATAAATGATTTGTTTGGTGAAAACAATGGAGATAAAATACTCTCTGAATTTTCAGATAATTTAAAAAAACATTTTTGTAAACAAGATTATAAAATTTATAGAATAGAAGCAGATAAGTTTGCAGTGGTTTCAAAAAAACATGATAAAGATATATATGAGTTTAAAAAACTATGTAAAACTTTTGCAGATAATATTCAAAAAGATACAATAATTATTGATGACAATGAGATTGATTTAAATGTTACAATTGGTATTGCAAAAGGTGATGGAAATAGAGCATATAAATACTCTCAAAGAGTTATTTCATATGCAAGAAATAAATTTGAACAAGTAATGATTTATGATGATTCTTTTAATATCCAAGAGTCATTTGAAGAGAATATAAAATGGGTTAAGAAAATCAAAAATGGTCTTAAAAATGGCAATTTCAAAGGTTTTTATCAGCCAATAGTTGATAATAAAACACAAGAAATTTATAAATATGAAGCTTTAATTAGATTTATTGAAGATGATGGAGAAGTTATTGCTCCATTTAAATTTTTAGATATAGCAAAAAAAGCAAAACTATATCCTCATGTAATTAAAGTAATGTTAAAAGAGGCATTACTTCTTATAAAAGCAAAAAATAAAAGAGTTGCAGTAAATATCTCATTTGAGGATATTGCAAGTGACGAAACACAAAAATTTATTTATGAAGAGTTGAAAAATGAACCAGAAGCAACAAAACTTTTAGAGTTTGAGATACTAGAAAGTGAAGAGATTTCAGATATTGATATAGTAAAAAGTTTTATAAAAGATGTTAAAGCGCTTGGTTGTACAGTAGGAGTTGATGACTTTGGTGCTGGATACTCCAACTTCAATATGCTTACAAATTTAGATATTGATTTTGTAAAAATTGACAGTTCTTTAATAAAAGAGATTGATCACTCAAAAAATCAAGAGATTATTGTAAATACAATTTCAAACTTCTCTAAAGAGTTTGGATTTACAACAGTAGCTGAGTTTGTAAGTAGTAAAGAGATTTATGAAAAAGTAAAATCTTTAGATATTGACTACTCTCAAGGTTATCACTTTGGTAAACCTATGAGTTTTGATGAAGTATAAGTTAAGTAGATGAACTAATTCATCCACTCACTTATAATCTGTTTTTTATTAAATAAAGAGGCTTTTATTCTTGCTGCATTTGCAATACTTACAAGTTTTTTACTTGCATGTACTAAATTATCATTTATTAAAAAATAATCATATTTATCAATAGAGTTAATCTCTACTTTTGCATTTTCTACTCTTTTAGTAATTACATCTTTAGAATCAGTTGCTCTATTGTTTAACCTATTTTCCAACTCTTTTAAAGTAGGTGTTGTAATAAAAACAGAAGTTAAAAAAGAAGAGAGTTCTGTTTTTTTAACTAAATCATGCCCTTGTACATCAATATCAAAGATTACTAACTTTCCATCTTTTAAAGCCTCTTTTACAGGTTTTAAAGAAGTACCATAATAATTGCCATGTACATTTGCATACTCTAGAAAATTTTTAGCATTGATATCTTTTTCAAACTCTTCTTTTGATACAAAAAAATAATCAACACCATCTTTCTCACCTTCTCTTGGAGCTCTTGTTGTTGTTGAAATAGAAAAATAGTATTCATTAATATCTTTATATACTTCTTTTAAAAGTGTAGATTTTCCACATCCACTAGGACCTGATATAAGTAAAATGGCTCCAAACTTATCTTGCATTAGTTGTTATCCTTCAAAGTTAATTTTAAATCAATATCTTCACCATTTGAAAGTTTATCAATAACACTTTGGTCAAATTTCTCTAAAAGTGGTTTTAATTCATCAATACTATACTTATTTAAAATTAATTTTAAAGGTTGATTATTTGCAATATCATAATCACCAACTTCATTTAAGGCATCATCAATAATATCAGACAACTCTTTCCAATCTGTCTCTTTTTCACTATTTACAAACTCATTTTGTATATTATCATATCTTAAAATATCAGAGATTTTAGATAATTCATTATTATCCAAAACTCCCCCACTATTTAAAGTTGCTAATGTTACAATACTTTCATCATTTTCATCTTCAATATCAGAAGCTATATTATCAGCAAGTGATTCAACATAGTTTGTCAAATCTTCTGCTGAATCATCATTTATCATATTAGCTGCTGAATACTTTGCACTATTTTTAATATTTTCTTGCTTTTTTAAAGTCTCTTCTTCATCTATAAACTCTAATTGTTCTTTTATTATTTCTTGAAGTTGTAAAGGTAAAAAAGGTCTTGGAATAATAAAATCTCTTGCTTTTTCAAAGGGTAATTCATCATTGCAAATAGCTCCAAGTTTAGAACAAAATTTTTTCAATGAGTTAAATCTATCATCGATATATTCTTGATCAATAATTATAAAATCTTTTTTTTCTTGTACATTATAATCACTTTGAACAAACAGTTCTAAATCAAGTTTTTTACAAACAAGTTTAAAAATCTTTATAATTATTGGAGTATTACTAATCAATAATAAATTCACCCTATCTCCTCTAGCTTTAAATCAATAAGTTTATACGTTTTATCACACATTTTAGCAAGCTCTTCATCATGTGTTACTAAAATCAAACCTGCATTATATGAGTTTACATACTCAAAAAGTGCATCAATTACGTGAGTTGAAGTCTCTTTATCTAGATTTCCAGTAGGTTCATCAGCAAAAATTACTTTTGGTTTTTTTGTTAAAACCCTCGCAATTGATAATCTTTGCTGTTGACCTCCACTTAGTTCTCCAACTCCTTGATTAAGTACATATTCTATATCTAATACTTTTAATAGATCTGTATCAATCTCATTTAAACTAAGTAGTGTTGCAATATCTAGATTCTCTTTAGCACTAAATCCTCTAAATAAATAGTGTGCTTGAAATATTATACCAAAATCTTCTCTACGTATATTTAAAAGCTTTGATTTTTTTTGTTTATATATATCTTTTTGTTCAAAAAAAACTTCTCCACTATTAGGTTTTAAAAGTGATGATAAAATATTTAAAAGTGTAGATTTTCCACTACCACTCATACCTATAATAGCAATAGTCTCTTTTTGATGTAAAGATAAATTTATATCATTGAAAAGTTCATAGTCAAATTTATGAGAAACCCCTTTTGCTTCTAGCAAAAGGGGTTTACTTGTAGAGTGTGCCGAGTTTAAATTTTGTTCGTACACAATTAATCTTTAGTAGAGATTATTTACCCATTTGTTTTGCAACTTCTGCTGCAAAATCTTCTTCTTCTACTTCAATTCCCTCACCAAGTTCAAATCTGATGTATTCAACAAGTTTAATTGAAGAATCAACTTCTGCAATTGCTTGCTCAACAGTTTTTTTATCATCCATAACATAAGCTTGAGATAATAAAGCTAATCTACCATCTAATTGAGTATTATCTTGGATATATCTTTCGATTTTACCAGGAATAATTTTGTCCCAGATTTTTTCTGGTTTACCTTGCTCTTTTAATTCAGCTTCAAATTTAGCTTTTGCATTTGCAATAGCTTCATCTGTTAATTGAGATTTAGATACAAAATCAGGAATATTTTTCAATGGTTTACCTAATCTTTGTAATTCATCATTTTCTGCTTCAATTTCTGCTTTAATAGCTCTATTTTCTGCTTCAACAAACTCTGAATCTAAATCAGTATATGAAATAACAGTTGGTTTCATAGCTGATGCATGCATAGCAATATTTCTTAATAATGCAGCTGTTTTTTCTTTTGCAGCTTCATCACAAGTTGCAGCTAATAATACCCCAACTTTACCAGTTGCATGAACATAACCATTAACTACTTGATTTTCTACAGCAGCTAATTTTCTTGCTACTAAATTTTCACCAATAGTTGCAATTTTTTCATTTAAGAAAGTTCCAAACTCTTGTCCGTTGATTTTAGATGATGCTAAAGTTTCAGCATCTTTAATATCATTTGACTGTGCATGTGCAGTTATCTCTTTAGTTAAAGAGATAAAGTTTTCATTTTTTGCAACAAAGTCTGTTTGTGAGTTTAGCTCTAAAATTGTACCTTTAGTGTTATCTTCATTAATTAAAACAGAGATTAAACCCTCAGCAGCAACATTACCAGCTTTTTTAGCAGCTTTTCCAAGACCTGCTTCTCTTAAGTGTTGAACTGCTTTATCTAAATCACCCTCACACTCATTTAAAGCGTTTTTGCAATCAAGCATACCAGCACCAGTCATCTCTCTTAATTGTTTAATTAATTTTGGAGTTGCTCCTGCCATGATTATGCTTCCTCCTTCGCTTTTTCTTCTTTTTCTTCTTCAGCTACTGCTTCTGCAACAACTTCTTTTGTTTCTTCTTCGCTTACAGGTGCTTCAACTTCATCAGTACCCTCAGCATCAGCAGCTGCTGCTTTACCTTCATTAATTGCTGCAGCCATTTCTTGACAAAATAATTGAATTGATCTAATCGCATCATCATTTCCAGGAATTGGTAAATCTACTAAATCAGGGTCGCAGTTTGTATCTAATGGAGCTACAACTTTAATTCCTAATCTTCTAGCTTCTTTAATAGCAATTTTTTCTTTAACAGAATCAAGAACAAACATCATATCTGGGATATTATTCATCTCTTTAATTCCACCAAGATATAACTCTAATTTTTCTTCTTTTCTTGTAAGCATTAAAGCTTCTTTTTTAGTTAAAAGATCAAATTGACCTTCTTCTTTCATTTTTTTAATTACTTCTAATTTTCTAATTGATTTTTTAATTGTTCCGTAGTTTGTTAACATACCACCTAACCATCTGTGGTTAACATATGGCATTCCACAAGATTCAGCAGCTCTTTTTACAGCTTCACTAGCTTGTTTTTTAGTACCAACAAAGATCATAGTTTGACCCTCAGCAGCTGCATCTCTTACTACATTATATGTATATCTGAAATATCTTAATGTTTTTTGTAAGTCAATAATATAAATATTCTTTCTAACACCAAAAATATATTTTTTCATTTTTGGATTCCATCTTCTTGTTTGGTGTCCAAAGTGTACACCACATTCTAATAGGTCTTTCATAGTAACCATAGTTAATTCTCCTAAGTTTTTATTTTTTTCAATTGGGTTTAGCCTCTGTGCCCCTTAGTATCTGCATTGATACAACCCATTTTAGGATTGACACATGTGAGGTTTCTAATCATAATTATTTTATAAATCAAGATAAGAACGCGAATTTTACCTAATATAACTTTAATTTAAGTTTAAGCAATTATAAAGAGACAAAATCTCTTTTATTATTTAAAACTTTTATTAAATATCTTCTTGTCTCTTTATATGGCAACTCATTTACTAACTTTTTGTATACTTGTGAAGCACTACTTTTATTTATAATATCTTTAGCTTTTACTCTACTTGAACTAAATGTTTTTAAAACATTTCCACTTCCTGTATTATAAGCACTTATTACGCAATACTCTTTTGAAATAGGATTGTATAAACCTTTTAAATATCTTTCATTTAATATTTTTAAATATATAGTTCCTAATTTTATATTATTGTTTGCATTAAATAAATACTCTTTGCTTGGAGTATGAGTTTTATTTGTTAAATATTTATAAGAGTCTTTTCCAGCAGTACTAGGAACAACTTGCATTAATCCAATAGCTCCTGCATTACTTATTGCAAACTGATTAAAGTTACTTTCTGTTTTGATAATTGCATAAATCAAATTCTTACTTATCTTATATTTTTTTGAATACTTTTCAACAAGAGGTTTAAATTTGGCAACTCTTATACTTGCATGGTCTTTTACCATTGGTATTTTCACATAAGCAACTTTTGTATTTTTATTATCTTTTTTTATTGTTTTATATTTTATTTTTTTCGTTAATAACTTAGCAAATCTATTTGCCCTCCAAGAGTATCTAATCTCTTTATTTTGATCATCTTTAATTTCACCTAATAAATAAGGAGTTTTACCTAATTTTATCTTTTTTGCATTAAATAAATCTGCAGCTTGAGGATCTTCTGGCAATAATAAAGTTGTTACAATTGCATTATGTAAACTCTTCTTTGTATTATTTGTATCAAGTGTTTCAACTAAAACATATGCATTATCAAAATCTATTAAAGCTCTACTTTTATAGTTTTGCATATACTTAACATACTCTTTCTTTTTGGGCAATTTTACATTATTTTCACCCCAATTTTCAGTTATTGCTTTAGTAAAAGCAATCAATATTTTTCTAAAGTTTTTATCTAAAGATTTTATATCTTGTTCTAAGCTTTTAGGATTAGTAGCATAATTTATACTTTTTGACTTTGCAATAGATTTTAAAGCAGTTGTAGGATCTTGACTTATAGCAGCACGAGTTAAGTTATAAATATCAGAACTGCTACATCCAATTAAAAAAAATATTACTATAAAAATTAAAAAAGTTTTTTTCATAAAATTATATTAACAAAATAAACATAGATTATAATTGAAATATTTATTAAAATTTAAACTCTATTTATTACTATTTTGATAAAATTAAACAAAAAAGGTTATATAAAATATATGAATAGTTTTAAAACCATTATGCAAATAAAAAATGAATTGGCTAAAAAAATAGTTGGCCAAGAAGAGATGATTGATGCTTTACTAATTGGATTATTGACAAACGGGCATATTCTACTTGAAGGTGTTCCAGGACTTGCAAAAACTACAACTGTAAACTCATTAGCTAAGGTAATAAATGTAGATTTTAAAAGAGTTCAATTTACACCTGATTTATTGCCAAGTGATATTATTGGTGCACAAATTTATGATATGAAAACAGGTGAATTTAAAATAAAAAAAGGACCTATTTTTACGAATTTATTATTAGCAGATGAAATAAACAGAGCTCCTGCTAAAGTTCAATCAGCCCTACTTGAAGTTATGCAAGAAAGGCAAGTAACAATTGCTGAAAATAGTTTTAAAATAGATAAACCATTTTTAGTTTTAGCAACACAAAACCCAATTGAGCAAGAAGGAGCTTACACTCTTCCAGAAGCACAATTGGATAGATTCATGTTTAAAATAGTAGTTTCATATAATACAAAAGAACAAGAGTATGAAATAGCTAAAATGGCTTCTAGTAATGAAAAAATTAATCTTGAAAAAATCATAACAAAAGAAGAATTATTTAAACTAAAAGATGAAATATTAAATGTCCATATTGATAAAGAATTAGAAGAGTATATAGTTGATATTATTTGTGCAACAAGAGATCCAAAAAGTTATGGATTAGAAGAATTAAGTGAGCAAATAGAGTTTGGAGCAAGTCCAAGAGCAACTATTGATATGTTTAAAGCAGTTAAAGCTCAAGCATATTTAAGAGGAAATGACTATGTAAGCCCTATTGATATTGCATTGCTTGTAAAAAATATTTTAAGGCATAGAATTATTTTAAGTTATGAGGCTCAAGCACAAGATATAAATGTTGATGATGTAATTGATAAAATAGTAGAGAAAATAAATATTCCATAATGAATCCAAAAATAAAAAAGATTTTAATAAAAAGCAAAAAAGAGGTTTTTAGTGAAGTTGTTGGAAATAATAGCTCAAAGCTAAAGGGTGAAGGCTACGATTTTTTAGAACTTAAAGAGTATGAATATGGAGAAGACGTAAAAAATATTGATTGGGTTATTAGTGCAAAACTTCAAAAGCCATATGTAAAAGTTTTCCATGCACAAAAAGAGTTAAATATAAACCTAGTTGCTTTATTAAATGGAAGTGTACATTTTGGTACGGATAAATTCAAACAAGAATTAATATGTGAGATTTGTTCTATTTTAGCTTTTAGTGCAATAAAACAAGGTGATGCCTTTAGTTCATATATTGCAAATGAAACTCTAACTTTTTGTACTAAAAAAAGTAAAAGAACTTTTAGTGTAAATAAAATGACTGAAAATATTTTTGAATACAAAAGTGTAAATAAAAAGCTAAATTATAAGAATATAACAAACTCTATTTTTTCACAAATAAAAAGGCGTTCTCTTATATTTTTAATAGGTGACTTTTTTAATGTAGAAAGTTTGGATATAAAACTTCTAAGCAAAAAACATGAAATTGTAGTAATAATAGTAAGAGATAGATTTGAAGAAAACTTGACAACTTTAGGAAATATTAATTTAAAAGATTTGGAAAATGGCTTTGAGTACAATGGAGTTGTAAATACTCAAGCTCTTAAAGATTATAAAGAACAGATTAAAAAAAACGATCATATTTTATATGAACATTTAAGAAAGTGCAATGCAAACTTTATAAAAATATATACAGATGAAAATCCCATTTCAAAACTAGTAAGGTTAATGAAATAATGAATGAACTAAAAATAAATGACATAAAAGGCTTAGTTTCTATTTTAGACTACTCTTATTTTATATATATTTTTTTAATTGTTGCAACTGTTTTAATTATAATAATTATACTTTTACAGCTAATTAGGATATTTTACAAAAGAAAAAAAAGTGATGAGCAAATAGCATATGAAATATTAGAGAAACTAGATTTAAATAATACAAAAGATGCAGCTTATAAAATTACAAAATATGGAAGAGTTGCATCTACTGATAATAGATCAAAAAGATTATTTTTCCAACTAGAAGAAAAGTTAGAAAAATATAAATACAAAAAAGAAGTAGCTAAATTTGATGAAGATATTATTAATGAATATAAAAGATTTGTGGATGCAATAGATGTATAATTTTAGTTTTGAGTACCCTTATTTATTTTTACTTTTAATACCATTTTTATTCTGCTTTATTTATTGTAAAGCAAAAGAATCAAGTTATTTTATGCCACATCTTAATTTACTTAATGAAAGTACTAAAAAAAGTACATTATTAATAAATTTACTAAAATATCTAACTGTAATACTTGCAATAACAGCTTTAGCTTCTCCTGTTAAAATTAAAAATACTCAGTTTATTAATAGTGATGGAATTGATATTGTATTAAATCTTGATACAAGTGACTCAATGAAACAAAGAGGTTTTAATAAATTTGATTTACAAGAAAATAGATTTGATGTAGTAAAAGAGCTTGCAAGTGATTTTATTGATAAAAGAATAAATGATAATATAGCTCTTGTTGTATTTGGAAACAGTTCACTTATTGCTTCAACTTTAAGTTTTGATAAACAAGCACAAAAGGAGATTTTAAACTATTTAGATATAGGAATTGTTGGTCCAAGAACAGCATTAATTGACTCTTTGGCAAGTAGTGTAAAGATATTAAAAAACTCAAAATCAAAAAGTAAAATCATAATTTTACTTAGTGATGGTGAAGATACTTCAAGTCAAATACCTTTTAATATTGTATTAAAACTTCTTAAAAAATATAATATAAAAGTTTATACTATTGCAATTCAAAGTCAAAATAGATATATATTAAATAAAATTGCAAAAGATACAAATGGTAAATACTTCAATGCAAATAATAAAGAAGATTTACAAAATGTTTATAAACAAATCAATGAACTAGAAAAGAGTAAACTCAAAAAGAATAAAGTTATATTAAAAGAGTATTACTACTTTTATCCTTTGTTTATAGCTACCATTATATTAATTTTGTTAATATACTTAAAAAATAAAGAGTAAGGGGTCAAAAGTATGCTAGAAAGTAAAAGTGAAGAGTTAAAAAAAGCCTTAGAAAAAAGCATGTCAAAAGAGAATATTCAAGAAAAACTAATGGAAGAAAAATTAAAACAAGACCAATTAAACCAACAAGAAAAACAAAAACAAAAAAGAATTTTTTATATATTAATTACTATTTTTACATTAATAATTATTAGCCTAAGTGCTTATTTATTAAATACAAATGAAAATAGTCAAATTGCTAAAGAAGATACTAATAAAAAATTGCAAAAAGAGCTTACAAAAAATGAAAATAGCATTAAAGAAGTAGAAGATATTCAAAAAGACGCTACTAAGCCAATTATTAAAGAAAAAATTATTACAAAAGAAGTAGTAGTTGAAAAAAAAGTACCTTTATCAAATGAGAATTTTAAAGAGTTCTTTAATACTAAAAAGTTTAATCTTGCAAAATGCTACAACTATAAAACTTTTGAATATATGCCAACAAAAGCTTGTAAAGAAAACTTATCAACATTTTTAGCAAAAAATCAAAAAGCTATTCGTTTAGAAATTATTGGCGTTATTTCAAAAGATGATATTAAAGAAGCATCAAAACTATCAAAAGATGAAAAAATTAAAGAGTATATTCTAAGAGGTGTAGCAAGAGATAGAGTTGTTGAGGCCTCATGGTTAGTAAAAGAAATAAATGAAGATAAAAATATAGTAATAACTCCTGTGAATTATTATATAAAATCTCAAAAAAACAATAAAGGTATAGTACTTAGAGCATATTATTAAATATGCTTAAGCACTTCATCTTTATCTACTAAAGGAAATTTTTTATCATAAATTATTTGATAAGGTTCATCCCCTTTTCCAAGTATTAATAAAACAGAATTTTTGTTCTGTTTTGCTAATTCAATACCTTTTTTAATAGCTTCTTTTCTATTTACTTCAATAGTTAAATTATCTTTATTAGGTATTGCTTTACAAATATCTTCAATAATCAAATCTGGATCTTCAAACCTTGGGTTATCTGATGTTACAATTATATGTTTTGCAAAATTTGTTGCAAGTTGCCCCATAAGTGGTCTTTTGTCTTTATCTCTATCTCCACCTGCACCAAATACTGTTATAATATCTTTATGATTAAAGCTTTCATAAACCTCTTTCATACCATCAGGAGTGTGAGCAAAATCAATTATAATAAGTGGCTCAACACTTACAATTTCCATTCTTCCACTAACTCCTGCAAAATTCTCAACAGCTTCACAAATCTCATCTAATGTTTTATTTGTAGTTAAATGTACACTTGCAATTGCTGCCATTAGATTATAAATATTAAAAATACCCATCATTGATGATGAAAAAGAGTGCATTTTTTCAATATTTGAAAACATTACATGCATTCCATTTTTAAATGAATATGCTGTAACTTTATAAGTTGAAGGATTTTCTAAAGAGTATGTATATGCATTTTTAGTATTAAACTTAACAACTTTGTCATCTTTATTAATAAGTTTTTTACTAGCATCACTAAAAAATGAATTTTTTACATTTATATACTCTTCTATTGTCTTATGATAATCTAAATGATCTCTTGTTATATTTGTATGAACTTTTAATTCAAAATCAATTCCCTCTACTCTTTTTTGTTCAATTGCATGGGAACTTACTTCTGTTACAAAGAAATCACATTTATTATCAATGGCTTTTTGTATATGAGCAAAGTTTGCAAGTTGTACAGGAGTAGTTAAAGTATAATCTTCAACTTTTTCATCATTTATAAAAAAACCTCTTGTACCTTGAAGTGCAACTTTATATCCTAAATCTAAAAGTATTGAGTAAATTGCAGCTGCTGTTGTTGTTTTTCCATTTGTTCCTGTTATTCCAATAACTTTTATTGAAGAAAAATCAACATAATCTTTTAACTTTGTTGAGGGAATTAAATCAACACAATTATTTGCTTTTGCATCATCGCAAAACTTTTCATTTTGTGATGAATAAACAAAAGCAACTTCACTATTTGCTTCTTTTGAATTATCTGTAAATTTTTTATTATTTATGGTTATTAGCAATTTTTTTCTCTTCTAATTTTTTATATAGCTCTTCAATCTCTTTATCATAAGTAAAATACTCATTAAAACCATCCAAATAGCTATAAGCAGTAGTATTAAACCCGTTATCAATTAATTTTGAAACAAAATCAAAAAAATCTTCTTTTGATTCTATTGCTACCTTTGTAGAAAACATAATATCTTCAAAAGCCACTCTAAAAGATCCCCTAGAATCTACTAGTTTTTTAAAATCATCATATTTTATTGCATCAAGGGAATCAACACCTATTTCAGTGATATCTTTTAACATTTCCATCATTTTATCAATATCACCATCATAAACATTTACAACCTCTTCAACATAAGAGATTGCAGCTTCCATATCTTCTAAAGATGCAGCAGAAAAATAGTCATATAAAGTTAATGCTTTTTGCTCATCTTCACTAGCAATATCGCAAAAAATAGCATAGACTTTATACTCCCTTTTTAAAGGGAATAAAGATGAAAGTTGAGAATATAAAAAAAGAGCTTTATCATACTCTTTATTCAAAAAATATGAATTTGCTTCATTTAATAATCTTTTCTCATTTATCATTAAAGTTCCTCTAAACTATTTTCCATACCTTGTGGTACGTTTATAATCTCTAATTCTGGATGTATTGCTGCTTTTAACTCTTTTTCAACAACATACTTTAAAGTACTACCACTTGCACTACATCCAACACATGCACCTTGTAGTTGCACAAAAACTTTTCCATCTTTAATATCAATCAATGATATAGCTCCTCCATCTTGTGCTAACATAGGAGCTACTTTATTTTCAATTATTGTACTAACTGGAAGTTTCAAATCTTCATCTGAAAATGGCATCATATTAAATTTACCTCTTCTTTTTTTTATTTACTAAAAATACTGCAATAGCAATAACTACAAGAATTACTCCTACTGTTTTAAATACAAAAGATAGTGTTACTGGATCTTCAAACATTAAGCTAATACACTTTCACATCTTTTACATAAAGTATCTTCATTCTCTGATTTGAATTTCCAACATCTTGGACACTTCTCATCATTTACTTTACAAACTTCAAATTTATAAGAATCAATCTCAAAAGATACTAATACTTCACTATCTAAACTTTGAGTAACACAACTTACTAAAAATAAATCTTCTGCTTCAACAGTTGGTAAAGCTAAAATATCTTCAGAGTTTGTAACTATTGCTAATTCTAGCGTAGATTTAATTACTTTTTCTTTTTTAAGTGTATCAATAGCTTCTGAAAATTTTTCTTTAGCTTTTAATAAAATTTCTTCGTTAAGATTACTTTCAATTTCAGGTAATTTTTCATCTTCCAAATCAAAAATATCTTGGGCATCACCTTTTATAAATGCTGGTGCATACTCTAATAATTCATCCATTGTATATGTTAAAATACAAGATAAAGTAGTAATAAGTTTTTTAGTAATTAAAGCCATTGCACTTTGTGAGCTTCTTCTATGTATAGCATCTTTATCATCACAATATAATCTATCTTTACAAACATCTAAATAAATACCAGATAAATCTACTACTAAAAAGTTATTTAACTTATTTAATCCTTTTGAAAACTCGTAAATTGCAAATGAATCTTCTATTTCTGTAAATACTTTTTTAGCTTTTGCTAAAATCCATTTATCAAGTTCAGTCATTTTATCAAGAGATACTATTTCATCTAAATCATCAATATTTGCAAGTAAAAATCTTGAAGTATTTCTTATTTTTCTATACATCTCTGCATTTTGCTTTAAGATATTATCAGAGATTTTTAAATCACTTTGATAATCACTCATTGCAACCCACATTCTTAAGATTTCACTTCCGTATTGTTTCATAACTTTATCAGGAGCAACAACATTACCTTTTGACTTAGACATTTTTTCACCTTTTTCATCAACAGTGAAACCATGTGTCAAAATAGATTTATAAGGAGCAACTTCATTTGATGCTAAAGTAGTTAAAAGTGAAGATTGGAACCAACCTCTGTGTTGGTCACTCCCTTCTAAATACATATCAGCAGGAAATGTTCCAGCATCATAATTTCTACTTCTTAATACCGCATTTTGAGTAGAACCACTATCAAACCACACATCTAAAATATCCATTGTTTTTTCTAAATCATCTGGATTTAATCCACTTCCTGGATATAATAACTCTTCAATTGATAAATCATACCAAGCATCACAACCTTTTTGTTCAAAAATCATTGCAGTATAATTTAATACTTTTTCATCAAAGATAATCTCATCAGTTTTTTTATTTCTAAAAAATGCAATTGGTACACCCCAATCTCTTTGTCTTGAAATACACCAATCAGGTCTTCCCTCTATCATAGATTTTAATCTATTTCTTCCCCACTCTGGATAGAATGTAAGATCTTCAACTACTTTAAGTGCATTTTCTCTTAAAGTTTTATTTTCTTTTCCATACTCATCATCAATTGAAATAAACCACTGTTTTGTTGCTCTAAAAATAATTGGTTTATGTGTTCTCCAACAATGTGGATATGAGTGTCTTATGTCAATTCTACTTAATAAAGCCTCACCTAACTCTTCTAAAATTAACTCATTTGCTTTAAATACATGAACACCTAGATATTTATCTGTATCTTTAAAAAGTTTTTCTCTTACAATTGTTTCATCATATTTACCATAAGCATCAACTGGCATTAATACTTCAAGACCATATTTTAATCCAACTTTATAGTCATCTTCACCATGCCCAGGAGCTGTATGAACTGCACCTGTACCAGCATCCATTTCAACATGATCTGCTAAAATAACTTTTGAAGTTCTTCCATTTAAAGGGTTAATTGCATTTGTATTTTCAAGCTCTTTTGGGCAAACATCTTTTACAATCTCACCTTTAATTACCTCATTTTCTACTAAAGTATTATAAAGTTTTTTTGCAACAATAAACTTATCACTTGTTAATACATACTCTTCTTCACCATTTAGTGCAATTCCTGAATTTGAAGGAATTGTCCAAGGAGTAGTTGTCCATATAACTAAACTTGCATCTAGTGTTTCATGTTTAAAAGCAACATATATTGATGGTGAAGTTTTATCTTCATATTCAACTTCTGCTTCAGCTAGTGCAGTTTGTGCAGCCCATGACCAATAAACTGGCTTACTTCTTTGAACTAATAAACCTTGTTTTGCAATTGCACAAAGTTCTCTATAAATATTAGCTTCAAATTTAAAATCCATAGTCAAATAAGGATTATCCCAATCCCCAAGAACACCAAGTTTTTTAAATTCATCTCTTTGAATATCTACAAATCTTGAAGCATGTTCTCTGCAAAGCTCTCTAATTTTTGATTTAGGTAACTCTTTTTTCTTTGTATTACCTATTTTTTCTTCTACTTTTTGCTCAATTGGTAAACCATGACAATCCCAACCTGGAACATATCTAACTGACTTACCATTAAAATAGTGATACTTAACAATAATATCTTTTAATACTTTATTTAATGCATGACCTATATGAATATGCCCATTTGCATAGGGTGGTCCATCATGTAGAGTAAAGCTAGGTCTGCCTTCTCTATTTTTTTTCATTCTGTTATAAACTTTTTTTTCATCCCAAGCCTTATATTTTTTAGGCTCATTTTGCGGTAAACTTCCTCTCATAGGAAACTTTGTTTTTGGAAGCAATAAACTCTCTTTATAATCCATATCTGTACTACCTTCAATATATTTAAGTATTTGTTCTTATTTATTAAATTGTAGATTATATCTAAGATTTAGTAAAAGTAGATTTAACTAACAAAGTTTTAAGGTTTTATAAATATAAAATAATAGTTATTTTTTTTATTAGATTTTTATTATTTAGCTAAAATGTAATTTTTTTGTTTACTTACCATAGAAGTAACCATTAAAAATAAAAATGCACAATTATTGTACATTACATATAGAATATTTTCTGTTATAATGTTACGAAAGAGGATATATTATATTAATTATGTACAGTTTTTTTTATTTTTATACCAAAAATGATTTAAATATGATAGTATCCTTTATATTTTAAAAACTTGATGGGGATTATTAATATGAACGAGAAACATTATGAAGTAGTTATTGTCGGTGGAGGCATTTCTGGTGCGGCGTTATTTTATGAGCTAGCCAAATATACAAATACAAAAAGTGTTTGTATGTTAGAAAAATATGAAGATTTAGCTACTTTAAACACAAAAGGAACAAGTAACTCACAAACAATTCATGTGGGTGATATAGAAACAAATTATACATTAGAAAAAGCAAAAATTACAAAAAGAACTGCAAAAATGATTGAAAAATTTTGTCTTCAATATAATTTGCAAGATAAAATTATGTTCAAACATCAAAAAATGGCTTTAGGTGTTGGAGAAAAAGAAGTAGAATTTATAAAAAATAGATATGAAGAGTTTAAAACAGTTTTCCCTTATTTAGAGCTTTGGGACAAAGAAGACTTAAAAAAACTAGAGCCAAAACTAGTCTATTTAGAAAATGGACAAGAAAGACCTGAACCTATTTTAGCAATGGGTGCAAAAGATGAATATACAACTGTAGAATATGGACAAATGACAAAAGAGCTTGCAAAAGCAGCTCAAGCATGTGAAGATATTAGAACAGATATATTTTATAATTCAGAAGTAGATGAAATAGAGCAACTTGGAGAATTGTATAAAATTACAACAAAATCAGGAACTGTTTTTACTGCTGATTTTGTTGTTGTAAATGCTGGTGCACACTCATTATATTTAGCACACAAAATGGGTTATGGGAAACATATGGGTTGCTTACCAATGGCTGGAAGTTTTTATATGACTAATGAAGAGTTTTTAAATGGTAAAGTATACATGGTACAAAATGATAAACTTCCATTTGCAGCACTTCATGGTGATCCAGATATTTTAGCAGATGGGAAAACAAGATTTGGTCCAACTGCACTTATGCTTCCAAAACTAGAAAGATACAAACCAGGTACTTATTTAGATTTCTTTAAAACTTTAAATCTTGATGGAAATATTATTAAAATATTTTGGGACTTATTAAAAGATAGTGAAATAAGAAATTATGTATTAAGAAACTTCTTATTTGAAGTTCCAGGCTTAAATAAAAAGCTTTTTGTAAAAGATGCTAGAAAAATTGTTCCATCATTACAAGAAGAGGATATAGAGTATGCAAAAGGCTTTGGAGGAATTAGACCTCAAGTTCTAAATAAAGAACAACAAAGATTAATGCTTGGTGAGGCTTCAATTAATACAGGTAAAGGAATTATATTTAATATGACTCCAAGTCCAGGTGCTACATCTTGTTTAGGAAATGCAAAAAGAGATATTCATACAATTACTGAATATTTAAATTTAGAGTTTGATGAAAAACAATTTTTAGCAGATTTAACAGAAGATGAATAGACTACATTATATATAGTATGATTTTCATACTATATATATTCTCCATTACACTTATTAACTTTTCATTTAAAATATACTAATATTGTTTTAGTATTTGCAAAAGGAAAAAAATGTTTGATAATATATTTAATGAAAAAACAATGCAAGAGTTACAACAGCAATTAAGAGAAAATAAAAAAACAATTACTTGCGCAGAGAGTTGTACAGGTGGATTAATCGCTTCTATGATAACAGAACTTTCAGGTTCATCTGATATATTCAATGGATCAATAGTATCTTACTCCAATGAAATTAAAAACAAAAAATTAAATGTAAAAAAAGAAAATTTGGAAAAATTTGGTGCAGTAAGTATACAAGTTGTTGAAGATATGCTTGAGGGATCAATAAATATGTTTGATGCAGATTACTCACTTGCTACAAGTGGAATAGCTGGACCAACAGGTGCTACAAAAAATAAACCTGTAGGTACTGTAGTAATAGGTGTGAAAGCTAAAAGTGGTGATAAAATCGTTGATGTATATCATTTTGATGGTAACCGAAAAGAAGTGCAAATACAAGCGGCAAAAACAAGTTTTAAAATTTTTTTAGAATTTTTTCAAAAAACCCTTGACAAATAAAAATTTTTTTTATATAATTCCACTCCATTTTAAGAAAGACGACCCGTTAGCTCAGCTGGTAGAGCATCTCCCTTTTAAGGAGGTGGCCGAAGGTTCGAATCCTTCACGGGTCACCATTGTAAAGAATATTGTAACTTATATCTATATTTTATACTATTCATTACTTATTTTTATTTTGTTGGCCCCTTCATCTAGCGGTTAGGATTCATGGTTTTCATCCATGCCACAGGAGTTCAAGTCTCCTAGGGGTCACCATTTTAGGTCGATTAGCTCAGTTGGTAGAGCGCTACCCTTACAAGGTAGATGTCATAAGTTCGAGTCTTATATCGACCACCATTTTTTAGTTGTGCGGTTGTAGTTTAGTTGGTTAGAATGCCTGCCTGTCACGCAGGAGGTCGCGAGTTCGAGTCTCGTCAACCGCGCCACTTATTATTGTTTATTGACCCGTTAGCTCAGCTGGTAGAGCATCTCCCTTTTAAGGAGGTGGCCGAAGGTTCGAATCCTTCACGGGTCACCACTATTAGACAATAATGAAAAGTGAATTGCTTTATTCATTATTCAATATTATCTATATACTTTTTTTATATTTTTTGGCCCCTTCATCTAGCGGTTAGGATTCATGGTTTTCATCCATGCCACAGGAGTTCAAGTCTCCTAGGGGTCACCAATCAAATTTTATTAGGTCGATTAGCTCAGTTGGTAGAGCGCTACCCTTACAAGGTAGATGTCAGAAGTTCGAGTCTTCTATCGACCACCATTTTTTTAGTTGTGCGGTTGTAGTTTAGTTGGTTAGAATGCCTGCCTGTCACGCAGGAGGTCGCGAGTTCGAGTCTCGTCAACCGCGCCACTTAGAAACACAAACTTTATTTTTCTCAATCTTTTTTCCTAATAATACTTTTTTTAATAAAAAATAAGATACCATTTATATACATAAGCTTTACATGTAAGGATTGTAATTTGATTAGAGCAAAATCTCTTTATCAATTAATAGTTTATAGTATATTATTTATTATTATATTGATCTCATTTTTTACACTAACTATTATAGATAACACTTTTAATGAATTTCAAGCGAAAATAAAAATCATAAAAGAGAGCTATACAACTAAACAAAAAGATTTAATTAGACAAGATATAGCCAATACTATGAAGTTTATTAAGTTTTATCATGAAAAATATAACAATATAAAAACCCAAGATGAAATAAAAAAAGATATTATAATTGCAATTGACAAAATGAAAAATCAAAATGATGTAAATGATTATACTTTCATTTATGATTTTAGTGGAAAATCAATATACTATCCTGTAGGTAAACCAGGAAAAAACTTATACGAGTTTACTGATAAAAATGGAACAAAAGTTATAAAAGAATTAATCAAAATTTCAAAAAAATCAAATGGTGGTTTTGTAGAATATCTTTGGTATAAGCCTCAATTAAAAAAAGAGGTAAATAAAATTTCATTTGCTATGTCATATAAACCTTGGAATTGGACAATAGGAAAAGGTGTATATTTAGATAAAATCAAAAAACTTGTAAAAGAGAAAGAAAGAGAGTATGACCAAAAAATATCTAATTCAACTTTGCAAATAACTTCACTTACTATTATGTTAGTTTTATACTCGATATTTATATATAAAAATGCAACAATTCTTATTGCAAAAGAAGTAAGAGAAATTGGAAAATACTTTAAAAGATCACAAACTGATGAAAAACCAATTAATCAAGATAAAATATCATTTTCAGAATTTAGAACTATTGTAAATTATGCAAATGAAACTTTAACTAGCATAAAATATAAAAAACATTTATTAGAAGATATAAATAAAAATCTTGAATCTAAAGTTGAAGAGAAAACAAAAGAGTTAACAAACTTAATAGAATCACAAAAGCAATTTCTAAAAAACTCTGTACATGAGATAAATACACCTTTAGCAATCATACAAACAAATATTGATTTATTAAAAAGAAATATACCTGATAATTCATATGTTACAAATATTGAATCAGGAGCTAAAATAATACAATATATATACGACGATTTATCTTTTATGATAAAAAAAGATAGAGTTGAATATAAAAAAACTTATTTAAACTTTTCAGAAGTTTTACAAGCAAGACTTAATTTTTTTGAAGAGATTGCAAAATCAAACTCTTTATTTTTTATTACTAATATTGAAAAAGATATATATATAAAATTTAACAAAACTGAGCTTCAAAGAATAATAGATAATAATTTATCTAATGCAATAAAATATTCATATGCAAAATCTCCTATATATATAAAACTAATGTATATAGATGATATTCATATAGAGTTTGAAGTGAAAACTTCTTCTGAAAAAATAGATAATAATAACAAAATTTTCAATGATTTTTATAGAGAGAACAATGCGCGTGGTGGGTTTGGACTTGGATTAAGGATTGTAAAAGAGATATGTGATAAAAACTTTGTTATAATCAAATTAGATTCAAATGAACAAGAGACAAAATTTACATATAGGTTTAAAATAAATGAAAATACTACTTCTTGAAGATGAATTAATGTTAAATAATGCAATAAGTGAATATCTTAAAGATATTGGACACATGGTTGAAAGTTTCACTGATGGACAACAAGTTATTGAAAATGTAAATTCATCATATGATTTACTAATTTTAGATATAAATGTTCCTAAAAAAGATGGATTTGAAATACTTCAAGAATTGAATCAAAAAAAAATATATGTTCCAACAATCTTTATTAGTGCTTTAGTAGATATTGAAGACATTACAAAAGCATATAACCTTGGGTGCAGAGAATATCTTAAAAAACCTTTTCATTTAGGTGAACTTGGTATAAAAATAAATCAAATACTTAAAAAAGATCAAAAAAATACTTCTCATATAAGATTTAGTGAACACTACTCTTACTCAAAAGATACACAAACCTTATACTTCAATGGAGAACCACAAACTTTAACAAAAAAACAATCAGAAATAATTCATATATTAGCACTAAATATTAATATGATTGTTGACTTTGAAAGATTCAGAATTGATATTTGGGATGGAGAAAATATTGACAATCCTACTATTAGAGCAGAAATTTCTAGGTTAAAAAAAGCTTTAAAAGAAGACTTTATTAAAAATATTCGAGGTTTAGGATATAAAATAGACAGATTTTATTCTGTTTAAATCTACCATAAAATGGTCTTTTTAGACCATTCTTCAAAAAATAAAATACATTTTTTTTACATTTTATATTAATTGCTACCCTTTTGCTATATATAGCTATTATACTTTCAAGGTTGGATGACTAAACAATTTATTTGTTAGTATAAACTTTATGAAGGAGAGAATATGAGTCCAGAAAAAGCTCAAGCTTATTGGAAAGAAAACATTACTACTATTTTAAAACTATTAGTAGTTTGGTTTATCGTTTCTTTTGGTTGTGGAATCATTTTTATTAATGAACTTAATACAATAGAAATAAGTGGTATTAAGCTAGGATTTTGGTTTGCACAACAAGGTGCAATATATGTATTTGTTATTTTAATTTTTGTTTATGTAAGAGCGATGACAAAAATTGATGAGAAATATGGCGTAAATGAGTAGGAGATAAGAATATGGAATTACAATCGTTAATTTACCTTTTTGTAGGTATATCTTTTGCTATTTACATTGGTATTGCACTATGGGCAAAAGCGGGTTCAACTAAAGACTTTTATGTTGCTGGTGGAGGGGTTCACCCAGTAGCAAATGGTATGGCAACAGCAGCAGATTGGATGAGTGCTGCTTCATTTATCTCAATGGCAGGTATTATTGCATTTATTGGTAGTGATGCAAGTGCTTACTTAATGGGATGGACAGGTGGATATGTTTTACTTGCAATGCTTTTAGCTCCATACTTAAGAAAATTTGGAAAGTTTACAGTTCCTGATTTCGTAGGAGATAGATATTACTCTGATGTTGCAAGAACAGTTGCAGTTATTGCAGTAATATTTGTTTCTTTCACATACGTTGCTGGTCAAATGAGAGGGGTTGGTATCGTATTTTCAAGATTTTTACAAGTAGATGTAAACACAGGTGTTATAATCGGTATGGTTATTGTATTCTTCTATTCAGTACTTGGTGGTATGAAAGGTATTACTTATACACAAGTTGCACAATATGTAGTAATGATTTTTGCATATACTATTCCTGCAATATTTCTTTCATTACAAGTAACTGATACATTTTTACCTCAATTAGGTATTTTTGGACAAACAACATTTGCATTTGACAATGGAGTTAAAGTTATTCCAGAGGGAACATATTTACTTCATGCTTTAGATAGTGCAATAACTGACTTAGGATTTACAGCTTATACAGAGCCAGGTAACTTATGGAATATGTTTATGCTAACAACTGCTTTAATGTTAGGTACAGCAGGACTTCCTCACGTTATTGTAAGATTCTTTACAGTTCCAACTGTAAAAGATGCTAGAGTATCTGCTGGATGGGCTTTAGTATTTATTGCAATTATGTATACATCAGCATCAGCTGTTGCTGCATTTGCAAGAGTAAACTTAATCAAAAATGTACAAAATGTTGATTATAAAGCATTTGTTAATGGTGAATTATCACATGCAGATGGTAGTAAAAATGATGGTAATTGGTTTAGAACTTGGGAACAAGGTGGATTAATTGCTTGGACAGATAGAAATGGCGATGGAAAAATCCAATACGCAAGTGGTGCAGCTTTTGATGGACCAAAAGGTAAACCTAAATTTGTAGAAGATGAAAGATCAGAAGTTGGTAATAGAGTTACAACTAATGGTAAAGGTGCACCAACTCAAGAAGAGTTAGCAAAAAATAATGGTTTACACAATGAACTTTATGTTGATAGAGATATTATGGTTCTTGCAAATCCTGAAATTGCCAATTTACCAAATTGGGTAATTGCATTTATCGCAGCTGGTGGTCTTGCAGCAGCATTGTCAACAGCAGCTGGTTTATTACTAGTAATTGCTTCAGCAATTTCTCACGACTTACTAGGACAAGTAATATTTAAAGATAAAGAAACAGGAAAATCTAAACTTACAGAAAAATCTGAGTTAATGTGGGCTAGAATTTCTGCAATTGCTGCTATTTGTGTCGCTGGGTATTTGGGTATAAATCCTCCAGGATTTGTTGCACAAGTTGTTGCATTTGCATTTGGTTTAGCAGCTGCAGCATTTTTCCCAACAATTATTCTTGGAATATTTGATAAAAGAATGAATAAAGAAGGTGCTATTGCTGGTATATTAACTGGTTTAATCTTTACTTTTGGATATATTATTTACTTTGTATTCCTAGGTGGAGATAAAGCAGACTATTTCTTAGGAATAGCTCCAACAGGTATTGGTACAGTAGGTACTGTGTTACACTTAATAGTAGCATTTATTGTGTCAAGAATGACACCTGAACCACCTGCACATGTACAAGAGATTGTAGAAAACATCAGAATTCCATCAGGAGCTGGTGAAGCGCATGATCACTAAACTACTAAAAAGTCGGTATTAACCGGCTTTTTATAGTATTTTTTAATGCTATTTACTTATATATTATAATATATAAAATCAGTATTAAAAAGTGCTAGATAAAGGATAAAAGATGAGTCTTCGCGACCAACAAGCATTTTTATCAAAAATTCATCCATTTGAAGTATTAAGTGAACAACAAATGGATATTTGTATAAATAGTATGGATATAGCTTACTATCCTAAAGACACAACTTTGATTAATCCTGAAAATATTCCAAACTACTTTTTTATCATTATAAAAGGATCTGTTCATGAATACAAAGATGAACAACTTGTTATGGATTATCACCATGAAGACTCTTTTGATGCAAACTCACTTATATATTCAAGCACTAAAAGTACTTTCAAAGTTCAAGAAGATTTAATATGTTATGAGCTTGAAAGAAATACATTTTTAAAACTTATTGAAGAAAATAGTGAATTTAAAAATTTTTTCTTAAACAATTTAGTAAACAAAATTCAAACACTAAAAACAAAAGAATATACATCTGAATTATCTTCTTTTATGATTGCAAGAGTTGAAGATACACTAATTCATGAACCATGTATTGTTCAAGCTAAAACAACATTAACAAATGCAATTGCAAAATCAATTGAGTTTAAAACTTCAACTATAATTGTACAAAAAGAGAATGAATACGGGATAATTACAGATTCACTACTTAAAATGGAAGTTTTACTAAAAGGAAGAGATTTATCAATAAATGTTGAAGATATTGCAATATTTCCTTTACTTACAGTATCAGGTGACGATTATTTATTTGAAGCTTTAACACTATTAATAAAAAAAGGTATCAAAAGAGTTGGAGTAACAAATAGTAAAAATGAACTAATAGGGATATTAGAACAACTTGATGTACTTTCACATTTTGCAAACCATACTTTTGTTGTTGATACTCAAATAAAAAAAGCAAAAACACTCAAAGATTTAAAATCTGCTAGTAGTGATTTATTAAATATTATAAAAGCATTACAATCAAAAGGTGTAAAAGTCAATCATATATCAAATTTAATTGGTCAATTAAATATAAAAGTTTATAAAAAACTATATCAACTCATTGTTCCTAAAAATCTTCAAAATGATGCTTGTTTTATGGTTATGGGAAGTGAGGGAAGAAATGAACAAATAATCAAAACAGATCAAGATAATGCACTTATTATTAGAAATGATGTGAATGTTGAACAATATAGAACATATATGAATAGTATGACAAAAACTTTAATAGATTTTGGGTACCCACCATGTGAGGGTAATATTATGGTTTCAAATCCTTTTTGGTGCAAAAGTGTAAAAGATTATGAAAAAGAAACAAAAAGATGGATAGAAGCACCAGATATGCAAAACTATATGGATTTAGCAATATTTTTTGACTCTTTTGCAGTTGCAGGAGATAAAGAGTTATTAATAAATCTAAAAGATTATTTATTTAATAAACTTCATGATAAAGACGTATTCTTAGCATATTTTGCAAAAGCTACTTTAACTTTTGATACTCCAACTACAGTTGCAAACTTTATGACAAAAAGCCATCAAATAGATATTAAAAAAACTGGTGTTTTTCCAATTGTACAAGGAGTTAGAAGTTTAGCATTAAGAGAAAGAATTAGAGAAACAACAACAGTTAAAAGAATTAAAATTTTACAAGATAAAAAAGTTATTGATAATGAATTAGCAAATGAACTAATTGAAGCTTTTGAAGTTTTAAGTACCTTAAGATTAAAATCACAATTGGAACAAAATAATAATAAAGTAAAAATAAACAATGAGATAGATACACATAAACTTGGTAAAATTGAAAGAGATTTGCTAAAAGATAGTTTTAAAATAGTAATCGCTTTTAAAAAATTTATTATCTACTCATTTAAAATTGATAAGATTTTGTAATGATTAAAAATTTAATTAGATATTTTCAAAAAAAAGCTTTAAAAGATAAAAACTATTTATATCTTTTTGATGAGCCACCAAAGGGTGAATATATATGCCTTGATTGTGAAACAACAGGACTAAAACCCAAAAAAGATGAAATATTATCTATTGGTGCTGTATTAATAAAAGATAATAAAATCATTTTTAGAAAAAATTTCAATATATTTGTAAAGCCCTCTTCTAATGTAAATGTAGAATCAATTAAAATTCATCAAATTAGACCAATTGATTTAGAAAATGCGTGTGAACCAAAAATAGCAATATTAAAACTTCTTGAGTTTATTGGTTCAAGACCAATTGTGGGATATTACATAAAGTTTGATATTGCAATGATTTCTAAATATACAAAAAAATATATTGGTATAAAACTTCCCAATGAAAGTATTGAAGTATCATCTATGTATTATAAAACAAAAAAACGTTCAAGTGAGTATGAATTTGTTGATTTAAAATTTGATACAATTATGAAAGAATTAAATATTCCAGAACTTGGAAAACACGATGCACTAAATGATGCGATTATGACTTCAATGATATTTTTGAAATTAAAAGATAAAACTCCAGCAAAAACTACATTTTATACTAACTAATAAAACATACCTTTTTACACAATTTATACACTTTAGTTACAAAAAGTTACTTATACTCTTTTACAGGTTTAAATTTCACTTAAAGCCCTACTCACTTCTAGCACAAAACATTATTTATATGTATAATCAAATACTAGATAGCCAATGCTATTTTAATGCTACGAAGTCGGTTTTAAGGTACTTTAGATAGTTTTAGAATTAGGCTAATTAGTATAAAATTATTCACTAAACTTAGGAGGAAAGTATGAATGATGAGTTAGTTGAAAAAATAAAATCTAACCCAAAATATCAAGAACTAGTATCAAAAAGAACTGGTTTTGCACTAAAGTTAGGAATCTTAGTTTTAGTAATGTTTTATGCATATATTTTAATAATTGCATTTAATCCAAGCATTATGGGAATCAAAACTGGAGATGGTGTTATGACAATAGGTTATCCTATTGGAGCGGGAATTATTATAATTAGTTTTATTACAACTTTAATTTATGTAAGAAGAGCAAATGGCGAGTTTGAAGATTTAACAAATGAGATTAAAGAAGATGTAAAGGATGAGTTATAATGAGTAGAATTTTAATATTATTAACAACACTATTTGCAATCTCACTTTTCGCAGCGGGAGATGCAAGTTTTGAGGCAACAAAAAGGGAATTAAATATTCCAGCAATTATTATGTTTTTTGTATTTGTTATGGGTACATTAGGTATTACATATTGGGCAGCTAGAAGAACAAAATCTGCAAGTGATTTTTATACAGCAGGTGGTGGAATTAGCGGATTCCAAAATGGTATGGCAATTGCAGGTGATTATATGTCAGCTGCTTCATTTTTAGGTATTTCTGGTCTTGTATATTTAAGTGGTTATGATGGTCTTATTTATGCAGTTGGATTTTTAGTTGGTTGGCCTGTTATTCTATTTTTAATGGCTGAAAAACTAAGAAACTTAGGTAAATTTACCTTTGCAGATATTGCGGCTTATAGATTAGGTCAAAAAGAGATTAGAACGCTAGCTGCATTTGGTTCACTTTCAGTTGTTATTTTATATCTTATTGCACAAATAGTAGGTTCTGGTAAACTTATTCAAGTGTTGTTTGGTTTAGAGTATGAGTATGCAGTTGTTTTAGTTGGTGTAATGATGATTATTTATGTTACTTTTGGTGGTATGCTAGCAACTACTTGGGTTCAAATTATCAAAGCTATATTACTTTTATCTGGTGTTTCTTTTATGGGATTTATGGTTTTAAGTCACTTTGGATTTAGTTTTACTTGGTATGGCACTTATGTTAGGTACTGCTGGGCTTCCTCATGTTCTTATGAGATTCTTTACTGTTGGAAATGCTAAAGAGGCTAGAAAATCTGTTGTATATGCTACTGGATTAATTGGTTATTTTTATCTAGTAATTGCTGTAATTGGTCTTGGAGCAATTGTATTTTTAAACTCAGATGCAGGTGCACAATATTTTGTAGATGGCAAGCTATTTGGTGGAAATAATATGGCTGCAATTCACTTATCTCATATGGTTGGTGGAAATGTATTCTTAGGATTTATTTCAGCTGTTGCTTTTGCTACAATTTTAGCAGTTGTTTCTGGTCTTACATTAGCAGGTGCTAGTGCTATTTCTCATGATATTTATGCATCTGTTATTAATCCTAATGCAACAGAAGAGCAAGAGATTAAAATCTCTAAAAGAGCTGTTATTATTATTGGTATTATTGGTGTTATTTTAGGTATTGCATTTGAGCAACAAAATATTGCCTTTATGGTAGGACTTGCGTTTGCTATTGCTGCATCTGCAAACTTTCCAATTTTGTTTTTATCAATTTATTGGAGAAAACTTACAACAAGAGGTGCAGTTATTGGTGGATTTATTGGTTTATTAACTGCTGTTATTTTAGTTATAATAGGACCAATTGTTTGGGTAGAAATCTTAGGAAATGAAGAAGCAATCTTTCCTTATAAATACCCTGCACTATTCTCTGTAACAACTGCATTTATTGCAATTTGGTTTTTCTCAATTACTGATAATTCTCAAAGAGCAAAAGATGAACAAAAAGCTTTTGAAGCTCAAAGTATAAGAGCTGAAACAGGTTTTGGTGCTGAGGGTGCAGTTGATCATTAATAAGTTTTAATGTTACGAAGAAGCTTGAGCTTCTTTGTAACACTTTACCAAACGAAACACTTTTTAACTTAACAATAACTGTTTTATTTATTAATAATATTCTCAGTTTTCTATCATTTTTTATATGCTAATCTTTAAATAATTTTTACATAATTTAAAATAAAGAAGATAGCATGAGTATTCAAGAACAAATTAATTTTTTAAAAACAATATATCCATTTGAACAATTAAGTAAAACTCAAATGCAAGAGTTTAGTCAAAATTTAGATATTGTATATTTCAAAAAAAATCAAATTATTCAAGAAAAAGACAAAAAACCAGAAAATTTATATCTTATAATGAAAGGTATTGTCCAAGAAAAAAATAGTGAAGAAGTATTATCTATTTACTCTATAAATGAATTTTTTGATCCAATTTCATTAATTGAAAACTATTCAAAAAATACCTTTATTACAACAGAAGAGACTATATGCTATGCACTTCCTAGAAAAGTATTTTTAAAAATCTTACATGAAAATCAAAAGATGGAAAGTTATTTTTTCCAATCAATTTCAGAAAAATTAAATAATAATACTCTTCATGAAAAAAATAAAGAATTAGTTAATATGATGATAGCTAAAGTAAAAGATGCAAAGGTACATAAGGCTATTATAGTACCCTTTAACACAACAATTTATGAAGCTGCTAAAACAATTAAAGAACATAGAGTTCCAACTTTACTTTTAAAAGATGAAAAAGATGAGATTTATATAGTAACTGATTCTGATTTTAGACAAAAAGTAATACTAAATAGAATGGATTTTGATGATTGTGTTGGAAAGATATCTAGTTCAGGTCTTATTTATATAAATGAAAATGATTTTTTATTTGATGCTCAACTTATTATGTCAAAGCATGGTTTAAAAAGATTAGTTGTAAAAAATAATAGCAATGAAATAGTAGGAATAATTGACCAAATATCTCTTTCATCTTTTTTTGCAACCCATACTTTTTCTGTTTCTAATGAAATAGATAAGGCTCAAACTTTGGAAGAATTAAAAGATACATCAAAATCATTTTTAAAAATTATTAAATCATTAAATGCAAAAGGTGTAAAAATTGCTTTTATTACAAAATTAGTAAATCAATTAAATAAAAAACTAATTGATAAAATATTTGAATTATTAGCACCTAAAGAGTTAATAGGTAAATCAGCTCTTATTGTAATGGGAAGTGAAGGAAGAGCTGAACAAATACTTAAAACAGATCAAGATAACGCATTAATTATTGCTGATGATTGTAGCTTAGATGATAAACAAATCAATAACTTTGCAAATGAATTTACTGAAACATTAGTAGATTTTGGTTTTCCAAGATGCGAGGGAAATATAATGGTATCAAATCCTTACTGGTGTAGAAGATTTAGTGATTTTAAAGAGCTTATTTATAGTTGGGTTATGGGTAAAACTGGTGATGATTTTATGAATCTTGCAATATTTTATGATGCTATTTGTGCAAGTGGAGATAGAGATCTTCTTATTTCATTAAAAGAGTATTTATTTAAAGTTGGTTCAAATTCTCAAAGTTTTTATATGAATTTTGCAAAAATAATTACAAGTTTTGATGTTCCACTAGGTTTCTTTGATGGATTTGTATTTAATAATGAAGATGAAAAACATAAAAATGAAATAGATATAAAAAGAGGTGGTATTTTTATACTTGTTCAAAGTATTAGAACATTAAGTTTAGAAAATAGACTATTTAGAACTAACACTATAAAAAGAATTAAAGAGCTAAACAAGTTAAATGTCATAGATGATGAGTTTTCAAAAGAGTTAGAAGAAGCATTTAATTTTTTAGCAAGTGTAAAATTAAAATCAAATCTAAAGAATCTAGATGCAGGTAAAGAGATTAATAATTATGTTAATCCTGAGGATTTAAATACTATGGAAAAAGATTTATTAAAAGATAGTTTTAAAATCGTTAATAAATTAAAGAAAAAATTAGAGTATCACTATAAGTTAAGCTATGTATAATTTAATAAAAAATCATTTTAGTAAAAAAAAGTTAAAAGATAAAAAATATCTATATTTATTTGATAAACCAAAAGAAGATGAGTATGTTTGTTTTGATTGTGAAACAACAGGCTTAAATCCGAAAATTGATGATATTATCTCTATTGGTGCAGTTATTATAAAAAATAATACAATAGTATCTAGTAAAAAATTTGTTAGATTTATTAAGCCAAAAACAAAATTACAAGAAGACTCAATTAAAATTCATTATATAAGAGAATGTGATTTAGAAAATGCTGAGAATATTGATAAAGTAATTGAAGAGTTTTTAGAATTTATAGGAAATAGAAAACTAGTTGGATACTTTTTAGAGTTTGATATTGCTATGGTTAATAAATATATTAAAGATAAAATTGGTATTAAACTTCCAAATAAAACATTGGAGGTTTCAGCTATTTATTACGACTGGAAAATAGAAACAATTCCACAAGGACATATCGACTTAAGATTTGATACTATTATGAAAGAGCTTCAAATACCAAAAATGGGCAAACATGATGCATACAATGATGCAATAATGACTGCTATGATGTTTTTAAAATTAAAAAATCAAGCAAAAATTAAAAGATATACATAATTAAGACATTACTTTTACATAAGCTTTCGATATAATTTTTCAAATTACAAGAAAGGTGTTATGTATGTTAGTTTTAATCTTAAATGCTGGGAGTTCATCTCTTAAATTTCAGCTTATGAATCATGCAACTCATGATGTATTTGCTAGCGGAGTTGCTGAAAGAATTGGAGTAGATGGAAAATTAGCAATTGAGTCAAATGGAACTAAAACTAAAAAAGATGTAAATTTACCTACACATAAAGAAGCAATTGAGCTAGTTTTAGAAGCCTTAGTAACCAAACCTCATAAGGTTATTGATTCAGTAGAAAAAGACATAGATGCAATTGGGCATAGAGTCGTTCATGGTGGTGAGTATTTTTCAAAATCTGTAATAATTGATGAAAATGTAATTACAAAACTTGAAAGATTAATTCCTTTAGCTCCACTGCACAATCCTGCACATATTATGGGTATTAAAATCTGTATGGACTTGATGAAAGGAAAGCCAAATGTAGCTGTGTTTGATACAGCATTTCATCAAACTATGGAACCTAGTACATACTTGTACGCTGTGCCTTATGAAGATTATAAAAAATTTGCTTTTAGAAAATATGGTTTCCATGGAACTAGCCATCATTTTGTTTCAAAAGAGGCAAATAAGTTATTAAAAAAAGAGAACTCTAAAGTTGTAGTTTGTCATTTAGGAAATGGTTCATCAATTTGTGCAGTAAAAAATGGTAAGTCAATTGATACATCAATGGGATTAACTCCCCTTGAGGGATTAATAATGGGTACAAGAAGTGGAGACATTGACCCAGCTGCTATCTCTTTTTTAATGGAAAAGAAAAAAATGAGTGCACAAGAAGTAGTAGATTATTTAAATAAAAAATCTGGTCTTTTAGGTGTGTCTGGAATTAGTTCTGATTTAAGAGAGATTATTGAAGCTAGTTTAAATGCAGATGAGAGAGCCATACTAGCTATTAATATGATGTGTAATAGAATCAAAAAATATATTTGTGCATATGCGGGAATGCTTGGTGGACTTGATGCAATCTGTTTTACAGCAGGTGTTGGAGAAAATGCAAGTATAATTAGAGAAAAAGTTTGTGAAAACTTAGATTTTATGGGCATTATATTAGATAAAGAAAAAAATGAAAGAAAACAAACAGGAAAAAGAGAAATCAATACAAATAAATCTAAAGTAAAAATTTTTATTATACCTACAAATGAAGAGTTTGTTATTGCAAATGACACATATAATTTAGTTAAAGATTTATAAAAATATAGACTCAGCAAAGATAACTTTATTTTTGCTGAGAAACTTAAAGCTTTTTATAATCAAGGAATCTCACACAAAAATTATACTTTTTTGGTAACCATGTACAAAAATTATACAATCACTAATTCAATGTATATATTTTTTTTTCAAATGCTACGCTAATGCTATATTATTGCTATACTTTTCATCTATAATTTTCTATGAATCATAAATAAAGGATATATAAATGAGTCTAATAAATAGTATTAAAAATAATGCTAGAGAGAAGCTTAGAAATATCGTTCTTCCAGAGTGTGAAGATGAAAGAGTATTAAAAGCTGCACAGCAAGTTTTAGAAGATAAAACAGCAAATATTATCCTAATAGGAAATGAAGAAACTATAAAAGCAAATGCACAAAAGTGTGAAGCTAATATAGATGGTGCTAAAATAGTTGATCCTAAAAAATTTGAAAATATTGACACTTATGTTAATGAATTAGTTGAATTGAGAAAGTCAAAAGGACTAACAAAAGAAGAAGCTACACAAATTATGACAAATGAACCTAGATTTTTTGGTTGCATGATGGTAAGATTAAAAGATGCCGATGGTTTAGTAGCTGGTTCAAATTCACCTACAGCAGATGTTTTAAGAGCTGCTATTCAAGTTATTAAAACTGCACCTGGAATAAATACTGTATCTTCAACATTTATTATGGAAACAAAAGATAAAGAGTTTGGAGAGAATGGCCTGATTTTATTTGCAGACTGTGCTGTTTTACCAGATCCAAATGCTGAACAATTAGCTGATATAGCTGCAAGTACGGCTGCAACTGCTAAAAATGTTGTTGGATTAGATCCTAAAGTTGCAATGCTTTCTTTTTCTACAATGGGCAGTGCTAAACATCCACTTGTATCTAAAGTTCAAGATGCGGTTTCAATCTTAAAAGAAAGAAATGTTGATTTTAAATTTGATGGTGAGATGCAAGCAGATGCCGCAATTATACCAGCAATTGGTGCTAAAAAAGCTCCAGAAAGTAGCGTTGCAGGTAATGCAAATGTATTAGTTTTTCCTGATTTACAATCTGGGAATATTGGTTATAAATTAGTACAAAGATTTGCAAAAGCAGATGCACACGGACCAATTGTTCAAGGTTTAGCAAAACCTGTAAATGACCTTTCAAGAGGTTGTTCAGTTGAAGATATTGCAAATTTAGTTGCAATTACAGCAACACAAGTAGAAGATTAAAAATAACAAATAATTATATGAGGGAGATATATAAATGAATGTATTTATTTTAAACGCAGGGAGTTCATCATTAAAGTATCAATTAATGAATCCAATAACAAAAGATGTACTAGCAGCTGGAATTTGCGAAAGAATTGGGATTGATGGTGTTTTAAAACATGAGTTTGGAAATGATCAAAAATTAAAAATTGATGTTTCAATGCCTACACATAAAGAGGCTATTGAACTTGTGTTAAGAACATTAACTGATGGTGAGGGTAAAGTAATTGATTCAATTAATGATATTGAAGCAATAGGACATAGAGCCGTTCATGGTGGAGAAGAGTTTGCATCGTCTGTTATGGTTACTGATAAAGTAATTGATGCAATGAAAAAACTTATTCCATTAGCTCCTTTACATAATCCTGCTAATATTATGGGTATGGAAATTTGTCAACAACTAATGCCTGGTATTCCAAATGTTGCAGTATTTGATACAGCATTTCATCAAACAATGCCAGATTATGCTTATATGTATGCTTTACCATATGACCAATATACAAAACATGGTATTAGAAAATATGGTTTTCATGGAACATCTCACTATTTTGTTTCAAATGAAGCAAGGGGAATGTTAGATAAAAAACATAATACAAGAATTATTGTATGCCACTTAGGAAATGGTTCATCTGTATCTGCTGTATTAGATGGAAAATGTATAGATACATCAATGGGTCTTACTCCTGTTCAAGGTCTTATGATGGGAACAAGAGCTGGAGATGTTGGTGCTGGTGCTATCTCATTTATGATGAGTCAAGAAGGAATGACAATAAATGAAACACTTGATTTGATGAATAAAAAATCTGGAATTTTAGGGATTTCTGGAAAATCTTCTGATTTAAGAGAAGTTCTTGATGGTATGCAAGAAGGTGACGATAAATGTAGGTTAGCTGTTGATATGGTTGCTTATAATATTAAAAAATATGTTGGTTCATATGTTGCTGCACTTGATGGGATAGATGCATTATGTTTCACAGGTGGAATTGGGGAGAATTCTGCTTTAATAAGAGAAATAGTATGTGCTGGACTTGATGGAATGGGATTAAATATTGATCCTACTAAAAATAATAAAAAATCAAACAAAGCTAGAGATATTGCAACAAATAGTTCTGCTGCTAGAATTTTTGTTATTCCAACAAACGAAGAGTTTGTTATTGCAAATGACACATATAAAATTGTATCTGGACTTGAAAAATAGAACAAATATACTTCACAAAAAGAGGTAAGGCATTTTAGCCTTGCTTCTTTTATCTACTACTATTTCTACTTCTTGTACTTCTACGATGATTAGTTGTAGTTTTTCTATTTGATTCTCTTCTATTAGTTCTATTTTTACTATCACTTTTTTTATTAACTTTTTTTAATAAAGGAACAGTAAAGCCTTCAATATCTTTTACAGGAATAGATATTTTTGTAAGTCTTTCAATATCTTTTAAATATTGACTCTCTTCATCGCAAACTAAAGATAAAGCAATACCATTATTCCCTGCTCTACCTGTTCTTCCTATTCTATGAACATAATCTTCAGGAACATTTGGCAATTCAAAATTTACAACATGGGGTAAAAGTTCAATATCAATACCTCTTGCTGCAATATCAGTAGCTACTAAAACCCTTATTTTTTTTGATTTAAAATTACTTAGAGCACTTGTTCTTGCCCCTTGTGATTTATTTCCATGAATTGCTAATGATGGAATATTACTTTTATTTAAAAATTCACTTAACTTATTTGCACCATGTTTTGTTCTTGTAAAAACTAAAACTTGATTCCATTTTTGAGTATGTATTAAAAAGGCTAAAAGATTTTTTTTCTTATCTTTTTGTACATAATGAACAACTTGTGAAACTTGCTCTGATAAAGCATTGCTTCTTGCAACTTCAATTAATTTGGGATTATCTAAAAATGAATTTGATAATTTTTTAATTTCAGGTGAAAAAGTAGCTGAAAAAAGAAGTGTTTGTCTTTTATTTGGGATACTTGCAACAACTTTTTTAATATCATGAATAAATCCCATATCCAACATTCTATCTGCTTCATCAAGAACTAAAAATTCAACTCTTGATAAGTCTATTGTTTTTTGTGACATGTGATCTAATAGCCTACCTGGTGTTGCAATAACAATATCAACACCTTTTCGCAAACTTGCTTTTTGTGGACTTATTCCAACTCCACCAAATATAACTGCTGTTTTCAAAGAAAGATACTTACTATAAGTTTGTATATTTTCAGAAACTTGTAAGGCTAACTCTCTTGTAGGTGCTAAAATCAATGCTTTTATATAAGATTTTTGCCCTTTTTTATTGGGTTTTTGACTCATTTTTTCTAATAATGGAAGAGTAAATGCGGCTGTTTTACCAGTACCTGTTTGTGCAGCTGCTAAAACATCTTTATGATTTAGTATAACTGGTATTGATTCTTTTTGTATTGGAGTTGGGCTTGTATAGCCTTGCTCTTTTACTGCTTTTAAAATATTAGGATTCAATCCTAATTGTGAAAATGACATATGTGACCTTTGGTATCTTAGTAATTCAAGTAAAATTATTCGTGTTTTATGAAGAATATATAGGTTAGTTACTATGGTTTTTGTGTATTATATCACAATTATTAAAGAAAAGATAAATTTTTCAATTTTATCTTTTCTTTGTCTTTTAAAATTTAATTAATAAGCTTTTAAACCATCCATAAATCTAATAGAAAAGTTTGTAACTGCTTGATTTATAACTTTATCAATAAACTTATCAAACTTATCTTGTTTTTTCCATATAGGTGTTGAAACTTTTGATATTTTTATAAGCTCATCTTGTGCAAAAGATAGTGTAGCTACCTCATCAACTAATTTTACTGCTTTTGCTTGTCTTGCAGTAAAAATATGTGCATCAGCAAACTCTTTATGATTTGCTTTTTTAAGTCCTCTTGCACTACTTACATCTGTTATAAACATATCATATGTATCATCTATAACTTTTTCTAACTCTGCTTTTTCAAAGTTTTCCCATGCTCTTGTAGGTGTTCCAGCTTCTTTGTATTTACCAATCTTAACAGTTTGAGTTTTAACTCCAATTTTTTGCATAAGTTCTTCTACATTTGCACCTTGAAAAATAACTCCAATTGAACCTACCATACTTCCTGGATTTGCAATAATTTTATTTGCCCAAATTGAAGCATAATAACTTCCACTTGCCATAACTCCACTTGCATATGCTACAACTGGTTTTAACTCTTTTAGCTCTTTTATTGCATATGCAATTTCAACTGAGGGAGCAACTGCTCCACCAGGTGAGTTAACTACAAAAAGTACACCTTTTATATTATTGTCTTCTTTTGCTTGATTTACTTGCTCTAAAACTTTTGTTGAGTCCATAATTGGACCACTTAACTCAATTTTTTGTAAATTTGCTGTTTGCATATTATTCATTGTTGAATCATTTGCATCAAATACAATAAAATACATTATTGTTAAAAAAACAATTGTTTTAAAATATTTAGTAACAAAGTCTAAAATAGCAATTATTGGTGAAAACATGAATCTAAAAAAATCACGCATCAATTCCCCTTATTATAGTTTTTTTCACGTATTTTGTATGTAGTATTATGTGAGTTGATATATCTTCTTTATGCTTTATAGCATCTGGAAGTTTTATAGCAATTATATCTGAATCTTTATTTTTTGCTAAAATACCTTTATTTAAGCCTAAAGCCTTTGCACCATTAATAGTTGCTGCTTTTAGAATTTTTTTTGCAAAACTATTTATCTCAAATTCACTATGCATCATAAGCACATTTCTAAGTTCATCAAACATAGATAAAGAGTTATTTGAACTTAAACCATCTGTTCCTATTGAAAAATTAATATTATCCAATTTTCGCAAATCAAGTTTAGTATTGTTTAAAACTCTATTTGATGTAACACAATGATTTATTGTTGCATTTAACTCTTCAATTTTATTTAAATCATCATTACTTGCTTCAACACAATGTGTAAATGATAAATTTTTTAATCCTTTAAACTGTTCTAAAAATCTCATTGGCTTTGTAACAGCTTTTTCTTCACCTAAAAAGTTTTTAAAAAAGTCTAAAAAACCACCTTCATCTTTATGCAACCAATCATACTCTTCAATTGATTCTAAAAAATGTGCACTAACAGGATAATCTTTTTGCTTTGCTATATTTAAAGTTTCTCTTATTAAAAATGGATGTACTGAATAAGGAGAATGAATGGCAATTGCTGGAAAAAACTTTTCACTTTTTTTATCTTCAGATTTTTGTAACCTTGCTTTAAAATCATTAAACAAAGTATCAATCATATCTGCTTTGCTACCTATTACTTCATTGAAAAAAACCGTGTTTAAAGGTGAATTTAAACAAGCTTCTAATTCAAATCCATATGAAGAAATTGCTCCAATAGTTGTTGTACCACTTTTTTTCATCATTTCTAGTTTTTTTGATATTAATTTTGTTGTTGCTTTTTGTACAAGTTCATCCCTTGAAGCAATAACAGAATTAAGCCATAACATGAAATTACCATATTTTAAAGTTGTTGTATTTGAACTAAATTCTAAGTGAACGTGAGTGTTTATAAGACCTGGCATTAAAACAGAGTTATCTTCTAATTTTTCAATTATTTCATTTGGATATTTTTTTGAAATATTTTCAAAAGTATCAATCTCTTTTATTGTTTTATCATAAACAATAGCACCATCTTCTATGATACTATCGTTTTCATCACAAGTAACTATCCACTTTGCAGCTATTATTTTCATAATAATTACTGTTCTTTTGCGTCATTTGCTTCTTGAACTGCTTTTACTTCTGAAACAATTTGCATTAATGAAATTAATGCTAAATGATATCCAAATGGGCCAAATCCAGAAATAACTCCTGTTGATGCACCAGCTGTAATAGATTTTTGTCTAAACTCTTCTCTTTTATATATATTTGAAATGTGTACTTCTACAACTGGCAAACTAACTGCGCTTAAAGCATCTTTGATTGCAATTGAAGTGTGAGAATATGCAGCTGGGTTAATAATAATTCCATCAACTTCTCCTAAACACTCTTGTATCTTATCAACTATCTCACCCTCAAGGTTTGATTGAAAAAATTCCAATTCTACATTATTTTGTTGAGCACTTGATTTCATTTGCTCATGGATTTGCTCTAAAGTCATAGGTCCATAAATATGCTGTTCTCTTACACCTAACATATTTAAATTTGGTCCTTGAATTACTGCAATTTTCATATTATATTTCCTTTTATAAAATTTTGATAAGATTATATTAAAATTTACGTTAATGAAAGATGAGTTATGAAAAATTATATACTAAGAAATGAAAATGCAATCTACTACGAGTGCGGTTTTTCATGTGATAATGTTATTTTTATAAGTCTAGGAAGTGAGAAGTTTTTTCTAACTGATGCTAGATATGTACTTGAAGCAAAAGAGTATGCTTACAATTGTACAGTTGTTGAATCAAGAGATTTATTCCAAACTGCCAAAGTTCTTTTAAAAGATAGCAAAATTAAAAAGTTAACATTTGATCCAAATGATTTTACATATTTTGCATATTCTGAGTTAGTACAAGATTTAGATATTGAGTTTATTCAAGAAGCAAATTTTTCAAAACTCAAAAGAATCATAAAAACAGATGATGAAATTGCAATATTAAGTAAAGCAGCTAAATTAGGAAGAGAAGGTTTTAAAACTCTTGCTAAGTATATAAGAAAAAATGCTTACAATCAAAAAGAAGAATTTTTAAATTTTAAAGCAATAGAAAAAATGAGTCAACAAGGTAAATATAATTTAAGTTTTGAACCAATACTTGCAATAAATGAAAATGCAGCAAAACCTCATGCACTACCAACTAAAAAAAGATTAAAACTACATGATTTGCTTTTAGTTGATGCGGGAATAAAATATAAAAGGTATTGTTCAGATAGAACTTGTACTTCTTATGTGGACTTTGAAAGTTTTAATTTTAAAAGGGAACAAAAATTCAAAAATAAAAAACATCAAAAAATATATGATTTAGTATACAAAGCTCAACAAACTGCTATTAAAAATGCAAAAGTTGGGATGAAAGCTTCTAAAATAGATGCATTAGCAAGAGATGTAATAACAAAAGCTGGTTATGGGAAATATTTTGTTCATAGTACTGGACATGGAGTAGGACTTGACATACATGAATTTCCAATGATTACATCAAAAGCAGATACAATAATCGAAAATAATATGGTCTTTACTATTGAACCTGGAATTTATTTGCCAAATGAGTTTGGAGTAAGAATAGAAGATACTGTTGCCATGATTGATGGAAAAGCAGTAATTTTATAAAAATCAAGTTTTTTAAAACTTGACTTTTTTACTCAATTTTATATTTAGGAGCAAAATGTTAAAAAAATTAGATGATAATTTAACACTATTTTATACAAGTAATTTTCCATACAATAAAAAGGTTAATTCAGACAAAAAATATCTTGTTACTATTGGTATTGGGGGGAATATAGGTAATGTAAAAAAAAGATTTGATAAGTTATTCTTATATTTAAAAGCTGATACAAGATTTGATATAATAATGACTAGTCCTTTACTTTTAAATCCACCATTTGGTTTTTTAAATCAAAATAATTTTTTAAATGGTATAATTGAGCTTAAAACTAACCTCGCTCCAAATGATTTTTTAAAAAATATGCAAAGGTTAGAGAATAGATTGGGAAGAAAGCGATCCTTTCAAGATGCGCCTAGAACCTTGGATATTGATATTATCTTTTTTGATAATAAAATAATTAATACCCAAAAACTTATTGTTCCTCACAAAGATTGGGCAAATAGAGAATCAGTGATTATTCCTTTAAAATATATGAATAAATTAAAAACAAAATAGAACAAAGAGTTAAATATAAGTTTTAAAATAGCACCTCTTGTTCAATTATTTTAAAGAAGGTAGAAAATGAAAAAAAAAGTAGTTGTAGGAATGTCTGGTGGTGTTGATTCATCAGTTACTGCTTTACTATTAAAAAAGCAAGGTTATGAAGTACAAGGCCTATTTATGCGTAATTGGGAGTATGGAATTAAAGGTAGCCAGTGTCCTAATCGTATAGAGTTTGAAGATGCTAAAAAAGTAGGTGAATTAATAGGAATTGAAGTAAAAGGTAAAGATTTCGTTGAAGAGTATAAAACTAAAGTATTTGATGTATTTTTAGAAGGTTTAAAAAAAGGTCTTACACCAAATCCAGATATATTATGTAATCGTGAAATTAAATTTAATGTATTTTTAAATGAAGCTAAAAAAATGGGTGCAGATTTTATTGCCACTGGACACTATGCTAAAATAGCTAAATATAAAGACCATTATGTTTTAGACACACCAAAAGATAATACTAAAGATCAAAGCTATTTTTTGCATGCACTATCAAGTGAACAATTATCACAAGCTATGTTTCCCCTTGCAGATTTAACTAAAAAAGAAGTAAGAGAAATAGCAAAAGAACACAATTTACCAGTAAGTGATAAAAAAGATAGTACTGGTATTTGTTTTATTGGAAATCAAAGATTTGATGAATTCATCACACAACATTTAAAAGCTATTCCTGGTGATATTATAGATGAAAATGAAAATGTAATAGGAAAACACAAAGGGCTTATTTGTTATACATTAGGGCAAAGAAAAGGTATTGGTGTTGGAGGTATTAAAGAGACTGAAGGTGAAAACCATATTCATAAACCTTGGTATGTAGCAAAAAAAGACCTTGAAAACAATACATTAACAATTGTGCAAGATACAAATCATCCTTTACTTATGAGTAAAAGTGTTGAAGCTAGTCATATGCATTGGGTACTTGAAGAGCCTGTTAAAGTTGGAGATAAACTAATGGCACAAATTCGTTATCGTCAACAAAAACAAGCTTGTACAGTAACACAAGTTAGTGATGATAAAGTAGTTGTTGAATTTGACAAACCTCAAAGAGCTGTAACTTTAGGACAAAGTCTTGTTTTATATGATGGTGATTATTGTTTAGGTGGCGGATTTATCAGTAATTACAATTAATATGCTATAATCTCACTTTTTTATAATCTTTACAAGATCAACTTCTACTAAATTCATGTAAAGATTATAACTTATATACGGAAGAAAGCGATCCTTTCAAGATACGCCTAAAACCAAAAATTAAATATCACATTAATTATAATATGAAGGACTCTAGTTCTTTATAAATTAGGCAATATAGAATCAGTGATTATTCCTTTATTAAATTTATAGTTTCAAAATAGAAAATTTTAAAGGTAGAATATGAAAAAAGTCATGGTTGGAATGAGTGGTGGTATTGATTCATCAGTTACTGCTTACATGTTACAAAAAGAGGGCTATGAGGTAGAGGGTGTTTATTTAAAACTTCATAATAGAACAGATGGATATCATGAGTCAAATATCAGTTACATAGATAATGTTGCAAAGCACCTTGGTATTAAATACCATATATTAGATATTACAAAAGATTTTACAAAAGAAGTTTATGACTATTTTGTAAATTCATATTTAGAAGGAACTACACCTAATCCATGTGTTAAGTGCAATAGACAAATTAAATTTGGAAAAATGTTAGATTTTGCAAAAGAGCATAATGCTTCATATTTAGCAACAGGACATTATGCAAAAACTGATGGTAAGTTTATTTATGAAGCTGATGATAAAACAAAAGATCAAAGTTATTTCCTTTCACAAGTTGATAAAGAAGCATTACCTTTTATGATGTTTCCCATGAGTACATATAAAAAAGAAGATATTATAAAATTTGGTGCAAAACTAGGTGATGTTTATAAAAAAATTACAGAAAAAAATGAATCACAAGAGATTTGTTTTGTAGATACAGTCTATACTGATGTTATTAAAAAACATGCAAACATAGATCAACCAGGTATTGTATTTGATGAAGAGGGAAATGAAGTAGGAACGCACAAAGGTTATATGCATTATACTATTGGCAAAAGAAGAGGATTTACTGTTCATGGTGCACATGAACCACATTTTGTAAAATCTTTAAATGCAAAAGATAATACTATAATTGTTGGAAAAAAAGAGTCATTAGAAATAAATACAGTTGAAGCAAATAATTTAAATATGTATGTTGATGATACAAACTTTAAATGTGGTGTAAAATTAAGATATAGAAGCCATTTACTTCCTTGTGAAGTAAGTATTAAAGATGATAGAGCAACTATTAAACTTAAAAATTCAGCATTTGGAGTTGCAACTGGTCAATTAGCAGTATTTTATATAGATGAAAAAGTTATTGGAAGTGCTTGGATTACAAAAGCTTTTAAATAATATTGTGTAATTTAAAAGAGAAACCACCCTCTTTTGAATTATATGAAAAAATTACAAAACACCTTAAAATAACACTTAAATCTCAAATTTTTAGTAAGTAAATTTTTTTTATATATACATATAAATTCAATGTAAGAACTATTTAGATAAAATCGCAATAAACAAATACTCAACACAAGGAAAAAAATAATGTCATGTTTTAAACTTTTTAGTGGCTCAGCTAATCCTGATTTTGCCAAGAAAGTTGGAGAATACTTAAAAGAACCAATTGGTGAAGCTAAGCTAAATAAATTTAGTGATGGAGAAATTTCTGTTCAAGTTACAGAAAGTGTAAGAGGACAAGATGTATTTATAATTCAACCAACAAGTGCTCCTGCAAATGATAACTTAATGGAGCTATTAATTATGATTGATGCATTAAAAAGATCTAGTGCAAAGTCAATTTCAGCTGTAATACCATACTATGGATATGCAAGACAAGATAGAAAAGCTGCTCCAAGAGTTCCTATTTCTGCAAAATTAGTTGCTGATTTATTAGAAAAAGCTGGAATACACAGAGTAATCACTATTGATTTACATGCTGCACAAATTCAAGGTTTTTTTAATGTTCCAGTTGATAATTTATTTGGTTCAATTATGTTTGTAGAATATATTAGGTCGAAAAAATTAGCCAATCCAATTATTGCAAGTCCAGATATTGGTGGTGTTGCTAGAGCTAGAAGTTACGCAAATAAACTTGACTATGACTTAGTAATTGTAGATAAAAAAAGAGAACAAGCTAATGTTGCAGAAGTTATGAATATCATTGGTGATGTAAATGGTAAAGATGTAATTTTAGTTGATGATATGGTTGATACTGCTGGAACTTTAGTTAAAGCAGCAGAAGCACTTAAAAAAAGAGGTGCAACATCAGTTATGGCATGTTGTACACATGGAGTATTAAGTGGTCCAGCATATGAAAGAATTGAAAATGGTGTTTTAGATGAACTTGTAATCTCAGACACAATCCCTGCAAAACAAAAATCAGATAAAATTACAGTTTTAACTGCATCAGAAATTATTGGAGAAACAATTAAAAGAATTCATAATAATGAATCAGTTAACTCAATTTTTAAATATTAAGTTAATATGAACAATTAAATGCATTATCATTAAGTTTTTGCTATTATAGTATAAGAAACAATTAAACAAGGAAAATTATGAAAAAAGTACTATTATCAACAGTATTATGTGCAAGCTTAATGTTTGCAGCAGATAGTTCTTACAAATATGAAGTAACTCCATTAGTTGGTGGAGTTGTAACTGAGGGAAATACTACTCTTGATGATCACTATGGAGTTGGTGGATTAAGTTTAGGATTTAATCTTGAAGAAAGCATGTTTGATCAAATAGAACTAGGATTTTTAAGAAGTTTAGGTGATGTTGATTATGATAAAGGTGGAGATACTTCAATCTCAAGAATCTTTACAAATGTAATCAAAAACTATGATCTTACAACTAATACTTCACTATATACTTTAATAGGTGCTGGTGTTGAAGTATTTGGACATGAAGCATATAAAAATGAAACAGGACTATTTGGTAACTATGGTGTAGGTTTAAGATATAACATCAGTGATGATTTAGTATTTAAAACAGATGTAAGACATATGATTGAAACTGATCATGGAGACAATAGTTTACTTTATACTTTTGGTTTAGCAATTCCATTTGGGAAAAAAGCTACAAATGTAACAAAACAAGAGCCTGTAAAACAAGAAGTTCAACCAGAACCTAAAAAAGAAGTTCAAGCTAAAAAAGTAGAACTAGACAGTGACAATGATGGAGTAGTTGATTCAAAAGATCAATGCCCAAATACACCAAAAGGTGATTTTGTAGATGAAAAAGGTTGTTCTTTAAAAACAGATTTAAATATTAACTTTGCTTTTGATAGTGCAAAAATTAATAACTCATATGAGTCAAAAATCAAAAAATTTGCAGAGTTTATGAAATCATTCCCATCAACAAAAGCAAAAATTGAAGCACATACAGATTCAATTGGTACAGAAAAATATAACCAAAAATTATCTGAAAGAAGAGCAGCTTCAACAGTTAATGCATTAAAAGCATATAATATCGATGCAAAAAGATTAAAATGGCATGGATATGGTGAGTCTAAACCTCTTGCAACTAATGCAACAAAAGAAGGTAGAGCTCAAAATAGAAGAGTAGAAGCTACAATCGTAAAATAAAAATATAATTAAAAGATAGGTAAACCTATCTTTTAATAACTACAATAACTTAATAACTACATAACATTACTTTAGATATAATCGCGTAAAATATAATAAAATAGGATGCTACTTTGCAGAAAAACATTAGAAATTTTAGTATTATTGCACATATTGACCATGGAAAATCAACACTTGCTGATAGAATAATCCAAGAGTGTGGAGCTGTTACAAATAGAGAACTGTCAGCTCAAATGATGGACACAATGGATATTGAGCAAGAGCGTGGTATTACTATTAAAGCTCAAAGTGTTAGATTAAAGTATGTAAAAGACAATGAAGTATATATACTTAATCTTATTGACACACCAGGGCACGTTGATTTCTCATATGAAGTTAGTAGAAGTTTAGCCTCTTCTGAGGGAGCTTTATTAATTGTTGATTCAACTCAAGGAGTTGAAGCACAAACAATTGCAAATGTTTATATTGCACTTGATAATGACTTAGAATTACTTCCAGTTGTAAATAAAATAGATTTACCCTCAGCTGATCCAGATAGAGTATTAGAAGAGACAGAAGAAGCTATTGGTTTAGATTGTACAGAACATAATTTAGTTAGTGCAAAAACAGGTCTTGGTGTAAAAGAGTTAATTGATTCTATTGTAGAAAGAGTCCCTGCACCAAATGGAGATGAAAATGCACCTACTAAAGCACTTATTTATGACTCTTGGTTTGATAATTATCTTGGTGCACTAGCTCTTGTAAGAGTTTATGATGGAAGTATTAAAAAAGGTCAAGTATTAAAGATGATGAACACAAAAGTTGAACATCCAGTACTTGATTTGATGTACCCTCATCCAATAAAAAGAGAAAAAACAAATGAAATACAAACAGGTGAGATTGGTATTGTAGTTCTTGGACTTAAAACTCTTGATGGAATTGCAGTTGGTGATACAATGACAGATGCTAAAAATCCAACATTAAAACCAATTGCTGGATTTGAACCTGTTAAACCATTTGTTTTTGCAGGACTTTATCCAATTGAAACTGATAAGTTTGAAGATTTAAGAGAAGCACTTATTAAATTGCAATTAAATGACTCTTCTATTTCATTTGAACCTGAAAGTTCAGCAGCACTTGGAAGTGGTTTTAGAACAGGATTTTTAGGAATGCTTCATATGGAAGTAATAAAAGAAAGACTTGAAAGAGAATTCAATCTTGATTTAATTGCAACTGCACCAACTGTTGTATATCAAATTGAGAAAAAAGATGGAGAAAAAATTGAGATTCAAAACCCATCAGAATTGCCAGAACCAAACTATATAGAAACAATTTATGAACCATATGTAAAAGCAACAATATTAGTACCTGATGAGTTTTTAGGAAATGTAATAAAACTAGTAAATGAAAAAAGAGGAATTCAAGTAAAAATGGATTATTTAGGTAAAAGAGTTTTACTTGAATATGATATTCCAATGAATGAAATAGTAATGGATTTTTATGACAAATTAAAATCTACTTCAAAAGGTTATGCCTCTTTTGATTATGAACCAATAGGTTTTAGACCAGGTAATCTTAAAAAACTTGATGTAAGAGTTGCAGGAGATATTGTAGATGCACTTTCTATTATAGTACCAGAAGATAAAGCAGTAGCAAGAGGAAGAGAGTTTATTAAAGCATTAAAAGAGTTAATTCCAAGACAATTATTTGAAGTTGCTGTTCAAGCAAGTATAGGAACAACAATTATTGCAAGAGAGACTGTAAAATCAATGGGAAAAAATGTTACTGCAAAATGTTATGGTGGTGATATTACAAGAAAAAGAAAGCTTTTAGAAAAGCAAAAAGCTGGTAAGAAAAGAATGAAAGCTATTGGTAAGGTTAATGTACCTCAAGAAGCTTTTATGGCAGTACTTAAAATCTAAATAATTTAACAAGCAGTAGAATAATATACTGCTTGTTATTTACTATTATTTAAAGGGTAACTCAAAAGATATAGTAACTTCTGAAAAACTTTTCCCATTATGCAAATCAAAACACTCTTTAGCAAATTTTATCTATAAATTAAATACTATTTTAAATAATTTATAGTATTATTTTATATGAGATGTATATCATGCGAAAAACTATCTTTTCTTATTATTTGTAAAAGTTGCCAAGAAAAATATCTTGAACCCTCTTTTCATAAAAGAGAAATTGATAAGAATTTTTTTAATTACTCATTTTATGCTCTAAGTGATATAGAAGATTTGATAAACTCAAAATACTACTTTTATGGAGATAGAATTTATAATATACTTGCAAAATTATCTTTTGAAAAATTTGCACAAAATTTTGATTTTCAATATAAAGTTTATGCAATACCAATTGATGATCATACAAGGCATGAGTTTTCACATACTGCAATACTAACTAAACATCTACAATCAAAATATATACAAGCAAAAACAAACTGCTTAAAAGCAACAAATAAAGTAAAATATGCAGGAAAAAATTTAAAATATAGACAAGATAATCCAAGGAATTTCAAACTATCAAATTTATATAATCAAACAACAATTATATGTGATGATTTAATCACAACAGGTGCTACAATATTAGAAGCGAAAAAAGTTTTAAAGAAAAAAAATAATCAAGTTATCTTTTCTTTAACCCTAGCTGATGCAAAAATTTAGTATAATTTATTTTATTTAGAGGGCGAAATTGTGATAGGAATTATTGATTATAATATGGGAAATCTTGCAAGTGTATATAATGCTTGCCATCTTTTGGATACTAAAGCATCGATTATAAAAGACCCAGAAGAGTTAAAAAACTTTAGTAGAATCATCTTGCCAGGAGTTGGGGCTTTTGCTGATGCTATGGAACATCTAAACTCAACTGGCATGAAAGAGGCTGTAATGGAGTTTGCAAAAAGTGGAAAACCAATGATTGGAATTTGTCTTGGGATGCAACTACTTTTTGAAAGTTCACAAGAGTTTGGACACACTGAGGGTTTAGGGTTAATCAAAGGAAAAATTGAAAAATTTGACAAATCTAAAATGCATGAAGATTTCAAAATTCCACATATGGGATGGAACACTATTGAAAATAAGCAACACAAACTTTTTGAGGGTTTAAAAAACCCTTATCTTTACTTTGTACACTCTTATCATGCAGTTACAAGTGAAGAAAATATCATAGGTAAGACAACTTATGGATATGAGTTTGCAAGTGCTGTAAATAAAGATAATATCTTTGGTTTTCAGCCTCACCCTGAAAAATCTCATGATAATGGATTAAAAATTCTTGAAAACTTTATAAATATAAAATTATAATAAAGGAGATATTATGAAAACTATAGCAATAACAGGTGCAAGTGGGTTTGTAGGGACTTCCCTTAAAAATTTCTTTGAAAAACAAGGTTATAAAGTAGTTGCTATAAATAGAGAGGTTTTAAGTAATAAACAAGAACTTCAAAATATAGTATCATCAAGCAATATAGTTATAAATTTAGCAGGTGCAAATATCATAAATAGATGGACAAAAGAGTATAAGGAACTACTTTATTCAAGTAGAATAAACACTACTTCAAATTTAGTAGAAGCTATAAATAGTGTGGAAACAAAACCTGAATTACTTATTTCAACTTCTGCTGTTGGAATTTATGATAATAAAGACACTTATGCAGAAGATGGTAAATACTCAGATGATTTTTTATCAAAACTTTGTCAAAGATGGGAAGAAGAAGCACATAAAGCTCAAACAAATGTATCGATTTTTAGATTTGGTATAGTATTAGGTAAAAAAGGAGGAGCTTTTGCAAAAATGCTAACTCCTTTTAAACTTGGTCTTGGGGGAATAATAGGAAGTGGGAAACAAGCTTTCTCTTTTATTCATATTGATGATTTACTAAATGCTTATAAATTTGTAATTGACAATAACTTAACATCAACATTTAACCTAACAGCACCAAAACCTACAACAAATTTAGGTCTAACAAGAGCTTTAGGTAAAGCACTTAAAAAGCCTACAATTTTTCCAGTTCCAGAGTTTGCATTAAGGTTAATTTTTAGTGAAGGTGCAAAAGTACTTACAGATGGACAAGATGCAGTACCTAAAAAATTATTAGATTTAGGATTTGAGTTTAAATATAAAGATATACAAGAAACAGTAGATAGTTTGGTTTAATTAAAAAAGGGAGAGAAATTTAATATGGATATATTACCAGCGATTGATTTAAAAGATGGGAAAGCTGTAAGATTGAGTAAAGGGCTTATGGATAGTGCAAAAATCTATTCAGATGAGCCTTGGCAAGTGGCAAAAAGGTTTGAAGAACTTGGAAGCAAATGGGTTCATATTGTTGATTTAAATGGAGCCTTTGCTGGAAAACCTGCAAATTTAGAACAGATAAAAAAAATTAGAGAAAATTGCAACTTAAAGATTGAACTTGGTGGTGGAATTAGAGATGAAGAGACTATCAAAATGTATGTAGAGCTTGGAGTTGATAGATTAATTTTAGGATCAATTGCTGTAAAAGATCCTCAATTTGTTAAAGATATGGCTTCAAAATATAATATTGCAGTTGGAATTGATGCAAAAGATGGAATGGTTGCAGTTGAGGGTTGGGCAGAAGTATCTAATATGAAAGCAACAACTTTAGCAAATGAGTTTGCAAGTGCTGGAGTTGAAGCTATTATTTGTACAGATATTTCAAAAGATGGTATGCTTTGTGGAGTAAATGTAGAGTTTACACAAGATATTGCACTTGCTAGTAAAGTAGATACTATTGCTAGTGGTGGCGTAAAAGATATTTCTGATATTATAAACTGTAAAAACAATGGTAATATTGCTGGTGTTATTGTAGGAAAAGCCTTTTATGAAGGTAGTTTAGATTTAGAAGAAGCTTTTAAAATATTATAATATGTGCTTAATTATATCCCTAGTATTTTATACTTTAGCCTACACTTTTTATGAAGATTCTAATATGCAAGGCTTTTATATAAATCTAGGGATTGCCCTACTTTTTTCTATTTTATTAATAAGAAATTTCATAAAATCAAAAAGGCAATAGTTTGAAAAAAAAGATTGATAACTTATACTCAAAACTTGCGAATGAAGAAGATGCAAGAGTATGTAAAGCAATTGATGAAAGTGCTTGTAAAGTAGTTCCTGGTAACTTTTTTCTTACAATAATTAGTTATTTTTTTAGTAAACTAGCAGATGCTGTTGCTAATACAAAAGTTATACTTCCTTGGATAATGCAAAGTATTGGTGCTCCTTTATATTTAATAAGCTTTTTAGTTCCAATTAAAGAGTCAGGTTCACTCTTACCTCAACTATTTATTGCAGCATATATTAGGAAACTACCTATTAGAAAATGGATTTGGTCTTTAGGCTCTTTAATTCAAGCTCTTTGTATGTTTGGTATTGCAATTGTTGCTTGGAATATGCAAGGTTTAAGTGCAGGTCTTGCTATTATTGCTCTTCTTGTTGGTATGAGTTTAGCAAGGGGATTATGTTCAGTTGCTGCAAAAGATGTTTTAGGAAAAACTATTCCTAAAACAAGGCGCGGAGCTTTAAATGGTCTTTCAGCAATGCTTGCTGGTCTTTTAGTTGTTGTTTTGGGTGTATATTTTTTACTAAATGGAGAAAAACCTTTTTCATCACAAAACTTTAGTATTCTTCTTTCAATAGCTGGCTTATTTTGGATTTTTGCAGCTATTGTTTATGCTTTTATAAAAGAGTTTGATGGAGAAACAGATGGTGGTGGAAATGCTTTTAGTGTTGCTATTTCAAAACTAGGTATTTTAAAAACAGATAAGCCTTTTAGACTATTTGTAATTACAAGAGCTTTATTTTTATGTTCTGTATTATCTGCACCATTTTTTGTAATAATTGCTCAACAAAACTCTGAATCAAACTCTTATTTATTAGGTCTTTTTATACTTTCTAGTGGATTAGCTGATTTATTATCTGCAAATTTTTGGGGTAAGTTCTCTGATATTTCAAGTAAAAAAGTTATGATTATAGGAGCAACTATTGCCACAAGTGTTGGTTTTGTAGTTGTTTTTATAGACTTTTTCTATGATGAACTTTTTTCAATTATTTGGATTATGCCTATTATCTATTTTATTTTAAGTATTGGTTATCAAGGTATAAGAATAGGAAGAAAAACTTATATTGTTGATTTGGCCCAAGGAAATAAAAGAACTGATTATGTAGCTGTAAGTAATACACTAATAGGTTTTATTTTACTACTTAGTGGATTGATTGGAACATTAAGCTCACTTATTGGAGTTAGCGGAATCATTTTGTTGTTATCTATTATTGGAGTTATAGCAATATATCTTGCAAATAAACTTCCTGAAGTACAAGAAGATTAAGACTCAAATAAAATATAAATAGATTTTCTACAATATAAGGTTAAAAAGATATAATCTTAAAAATTAAATTTAAAATGGATAAGTAATGAAATTAAAAAAATGGATATATTTAGCAATCTTTTTAGTAATCTTTTATTATGCATTTATAGTAAATATAGTTATAACACTTTCAATTATTGCTTCTTTATATATAGCATTTAAACTATATAGATTTTATGCTAAAAGAGAGTTAAACAAGCTAGTAAAATCAAAAGAGTCTTTTGAAAAAAGTCAACTAGGGCTTTTTGTTGCCCTTGTTGCTAAAGTTGCTAAAGCAGATGGAAGAGTACAAGAACTTGAAGCACAACTAATTAGTATGATGTTTGATGATATCTCTAAAATTTTCAATGAAAAAGAAAAAGCAAGAGCTATAATGAAAGAGATTTTCAATGAAGAGAAACAAAAAGAAGGAAATACTAAAGAAATCGCTCAAGCTTTAAATAAAATATTAGGTCGTAGTATTATTAAGCGTAAACAGTTTTTGAGTTTTTTAATTCAATTAGCTTATATAGATAGTGGAATTAGTCAAGATGAAAAAAAAGTTTTACATGAAATCATGCAAGAGCTAAATATAGAACCTAGTGTATATGATGAGATTGTTAATAAGTTTGAAAATATGATGAAAAATAAGCAAGAAACAATGAGTTTGCAAGAAGCTTATGAGATTTTAGAAGTAAAACAAAGTGATGATATGAACACTATAAAAAAAGCATATAGAAAATTAATTAGAAAATACCATCCAGATATTATAAGTTCACAAGATAAAGATGAAAGCTACATGGAAGAAGCAACAGCAAAAACACAAAAGATAAACCAAGCTTATCAAGTTATAAAAGATGAAAATAAAAATTAATTTTGACATTAAAAGAAAAGTTAGAAAAAATAGTTAAAAAAACTGATGAATACTTTTTAAATAGTAATGGAGGTTGTTTACTAGCAAATTTAGCAACTGAAGTTTCTAATCAAAATGAAGTATATAAAACAGTTATAATAGATTATTTTAAAACTTGGGAAGATTGTTTAGCCAAAATTTTAGAAGAAAAATACCCTAAAAATGAAGCACAAGATTTAGCATATGAATATATTTGTTCTTTACAAGGTTCTATTATTATGTTCAATCTAACAAACAATAAAAAAAGACTTTTAAAAATAGGAAAAAACCTATTAACAAAAGTTTAAATTTTTTTGCCTATTTTACCAAACAATCGTTTGTTTGATTAAGGAGAGTTTATGAATTACATAAAAAAAATAAAAGGAAATAATGCAAAGCTTCCACCAAGAGCAAATGTTACTTTCAGCTTACAAGATAAGCTTACAGCATCATTTGTCTTTTGAGAATAAGTAAAAGTTTAATCTCCACCAACTACTTTTAGTAATTCTTCAAAACTATCTATTTCGTGATATATAACATCTTCACTACTAATTTCTTTGAAGTATTTTTTAGCACATTTAATTTTGATTTTCTCAATATCTCTAAGTTGTAAGCTTGACATACTTCCCTTTGTTTCAGCAATAAAATAAATATGTTTAACAGTTCCTTTTTTAAATGCTATTGCCCAATCAGGAGAATAGTTCTCTTTTAATGGAGTAGGTATTGAATACTTTCCTTTTGGTAGTTTAGCATATACTTCAACTTTATCATTTGCGATATCTAATTTTTCAGCAAACTCTTTTTCAACTTTTGAATCATACTCTACATAATCATAAATATGTTTTTTAGTTTTAAAGGCTTTTGTAAAATTAGTATTATCTTGATTTACTGTAAAAATATCCTCTATATCATATGTTTCATTTATAGTGTCATATGTTAAATGCTCTATTAGTGTTGTTGCTTTTTGCTCACTAATCAATCTTGAAGCCACACTTATAAAGTCCTCTGGGTTTTTCTTAAATTTATTAAAAGTATTTTCATTTATTCCTTTTAATATTTCACCAACAGTTTTTCTAGTAAGTGCTGTATTTTCAGCAATTTTACCTATTAAATCATATTTTACAAATGTATTTACATTTGCTTTATCTTTTACAGTTGAGAGGTTTTCTTTACTAAAATTACTTCCATTTTCTAGCCTTTCTGTATCCATTTTTTCTAAATTACCTGTTTCAATTACATAAGTTAGAGGTTGAACTTTTAAATCACTATCTAATTTTGCTATACATTTTTTAATTAACTCACTACTATCATAATGAACTGAATAAATAGCTTTTTTATTTATACTTTCCCAAAGCTCTTGGAACTCTTTCTTTTCAAAATTACTATTTCTATAATTAGTCTTTGTTTCTCTATCATCTGAAACCATTTCATTAATAGTTTCTTCGTCATATACACTACTTACTAATTGGAAAATTTGGTTTTTGTATGTATCAAGTTCTTCTGGAAGTTCTTGTAATGCTCCATTTTTTAAGTCTTCGTGATATTTTTGTGTAATCTTTCTATCTCTATCTATATATCCACTAATTAATAAATAATCTTCTATATCCTGAGCTTGACCTTCAGTAATTTTTATTTTACCATCAATAGTTTCAATATATTTACCTGTAAAGTATTCTTTATTTGCTTTAATAGGTCTAGCTGTTATTGCTTCTTTAATATCTTTTTGAAGAGCTTTTACATAATCAGTAAAACTTTCATTAGCAACTACTGTTAATATATTGTTTTTATGAACTGTTTCTTTATCGTCCATTCTATTACCATTTTTATCAACACTAATTCTTAAACCTCTACCAATTTCTTGTCTTCTTGAAGTTTCATTAGAACCATCAACATTTTTTAAAGCACAGATTACAAATACATTAGGATTATCCCAACCCTCTCTAAGTGCTGAGTGTGAGAAAATAAACCTTACAGGAGATTTATTGGGGTCTAAGTCAAGTAATAGTTTTTTATCTTTTAATATTAAGTCATAAGCACTTACATCATCACTTTGACCTTTCATTTCACCACTTGCTTTAACTTTTGAATCTACAAATTTTTTATTTTTATCTTGTGAAAAGTATCCATTATGTGTATCTTCAACTCTAATACTATTTAGATATTTACTATATTCAGGATTTGTTATGTCTTCTATTTCACTTATTGCTTCTTTGTAAGCTTCTTCAAAATATTGAGCATATTCACCATTTGAGTCTTCTTCATTATCATATACTCTATATTTAGCAACCTCATCAATAAAAAACAAACTTAATACTTTAATACCTTTATTAAATAACTCTTTTTCCTTTTCTAAATGAGCTTTAATAGTCTCTTTTATTTGAAGTCTTCGCAAATGTTTTTCATCTACATTTCCAGTTGCTTCACCACATACTAACTTTTCACCATTTGAAAACTCTACTGTATTTGTATGAGGGTTTATATTAGCAACTTTTAAACCCTTATATTGCTCTAAAGAATTTGATTTATAATATAAATTATCTGTTTCCATAAAGTTAAATGTTTTTCTATCTATTTTTGAACTTTGTTTATACTCTATTTCCATTTTTGCTATTGGTGGTTTATTTTTTGAGATAACTATTTCTTGAAGATAGATATAACCATTTGTTCCAGTTAGACCTTTAATAGAAATACCTCTTACTTGTATTTTTTTTACAAGTTTTTGATTATAAGCATCTAGGGCATCTAGCCTATGAATTTTGTTATGAACCACTTTGTGAGTTGCTGAGTAAGATACGACAAAAAGTGGATTAAATTCAACAAGTGATTTAAAACTTGGTGTTTCTTTTTTAGGGTTTGAATTAATTTTTTGTGGTTCATCTATAATTACTATTGGTCTATTTGCTTTTATAAGGTCTATTGGTCTTCTACCACCAAAACTATCAAGTTCATCATAAATTCTTCTTGCGTCTTTACCTCTTGCGTTAAATGCTTGAATATTAATAATCATAACATTTATATTAGCATCACTTGAATAACTCTCTAATGGTTGAGGATTTTTTGAATCATATATAAAAGGTATTATCTGTTTTGAGTATTGTTGTTTAAAGTGTTCTTTTGTTAATTCAAAGGACTGATAAACTCCCTCTCTAATAGCAATACTTGGAACTACAATAATAAACTTATTCCATCCATACTTTTCATATAGTTCAAACATAGATTTTATATAAACATATGTTTTACCTGTTCCTGTTTCCATTTCAACTTCAAGGTTAATTGGTGATACAGAAGTTGCTACAAGCTCTTTTGAAACTGGTAAATCTTCTTTTTGTTGTATTGTTTTAATATTATCTAAAATTTGGTCTTTTGTTAAAACTATTTCAGCATTTCTAACACCATCTGGAAGTTCTATCTCTTCATAGTCTTTCATAGTCATTTGACCTGCGTTTTTTTTAGGTTCAACTTTTCCAGGGTCTATTCTGTATTTTAATCCCTCTAGTTTTGGTTGCCCTTTAAAACAATCAACTAAACTCTTTACAGCTTTGTTTTGATACTCTTGACTTTTAAACTTTATGTTCATCGCTATTCCTATCTAGTAATACCTGTAAATTCTGACTTATTTGTTCAGGTGTTGGCAATAATTTTTCATAATCTTTTGGTAGAGTTTCTGTAAGCTTATATGTAGCTACGCCTATTGGTTTGTTACTATCTTTTAAAGCATACTCCACGGTTGTTCTTTTTTTATCTTGGCATATTATGATGCCAATTGATGGGTTTTCATCTTCTAGTTTTACTTTATCATTAAGTGCAGATAGATAAAAGTTCATTTTTCCTGCATACTCAGGTTTGAATTTTCCAACTTTTAATTCTATTGCTATAAGTGATTTTAATCTTCTATGATATAAAAGCATATCTATAAAATACTCCTCATCATCTACCTCTAGTTTATATTGATTTCCTATAAAACTAAAGTCTGTTCCCATTTGTGACAAGAACTCTCTTATTTTATTTACTAGTCCTATTTCAAGTTGATGTTCATTGTACTCATCTAGTAAATTCAAAAAATCAAAATTATATTCATCTTTTACAGATAAAACAGCTTGGTGTTTATATTTATCTTCTAGTGTTTTATCAAAGTTTGTTTGATTGACTAACCAATTTTCATAGGATTTACCCTCTATTTGATTTATTAGTAAGTTTTTTGTCCAAGCAAATTTTTTAGTCATAATAAGATAAAACTCTTTTTGTAAATCATCTTTGCACTTTTGAAATATAACTACATTTTTAGTCCAACCAATTTCTCCAACCATTGGTTGGAGTTTTTCATTATCTTTATATTCAAGATAAAACTGTCGCATATTCCAAAGGTTTTGAGTACTAAAACCTTTCATACCTACAAACTCTTTTTGAAGCTCTGTGCTTAAGTTTTTGACTACACTCTTACCCCAGCCAAATTTATCTTGTCTTTCAACTATACTTTTTCCTATACTCCAGTAAAGGTTTATAAGCTCTTTATTTACACTTCTTAATGCTTCATATTGGCTTGATTTTATTTTTGATTTTATATCGCTTACAAAATCTTTAAATAGATTTGAGTCTAACTGCATTAGATTACCTTAATATCTACATTTGGATTAAGTTGTTTAAAGATTTGTGATACATTATCTTTTAGGTCGTCATTATTTCCAAAGCTACTGTCTTTAAATACTACTCTTAACATATCTTTTGAGGCTAGTTCTTTAATAAACTCTTCATCTATACTATCTTCAAAACAAGCACAAAGACTATCTTCATCTACAAAATAACAAGTTTTACCAGCAATTGTTTCTTTAGTAATTGGTAGTGTTAAATCTACACCCCAATCAATTAATACACCAAATAAAAGGTCTAAATCACTTCTATCTTCTTTAATATTATCTACTGATTCAAATAAGTTTTGTTGAGATATTTCACTTGGATTAAAATATACTTCTTTCATATTTGAGCTATCAAGTTTTAATACTCTAAATCCAATATCTAAGTCAGTTTTACCACTCTCTTCAACTATCTTTTTACCTGCTCTTCTGATTCTTTCTTTTCCAATTTCAGGAATAGTTTTATATCCTGCTTTGTATGCTTCACTTTTTTCATCCGTCTCTTCTGGAAGTTGAACCATGATAAAGTTTCTATTTCCATTGTCTTCACTATTAAGTTTCATAGTTGCGTGGGCTGTTGTTGCTGAACCACTAAAAAAGTCTAAAATCAAAGCATCTTTATCATTTACTATATTACTAATTTCAAAGACTTTATTTAGTAATCCCAATGGCTTTTTGCCGTTTTTAAAATCAATATCACCTTCATATCCAACTGTATTCATTTCAGATGTAAAATCGTAATAGTTTTCATAAGGTAAGCCTTTATCTTCTTTACGAAGGGGCTTCCCTTGATAATAAAATCCATTTTTATATGTAAAGTCATATGGTTGACGAATATATCTATATCCTAATCCATCTCCTTTAAGTCCCATACCTATAACTTTATATAATGCTCCTTCTTTATCTTTATCTTTTCTTTCTCTTAAATTAAGTTCATAATATTCTGATGCTGAACCCTTTTGAGATATTAAGGAACCTCTAATTTGATATTCTTTAAATTGTCCTTTACCTTTCTCAACTTGTTTTAATTCATAAGAGGACTGGTCATATACTTCTACTTCATAAGTACCTATTTTTATTATCTCACTTGGACTACTTGTTAATATAATATCATACTCATAGTCATCACTACTATTTTTAATTTTTTCTTTTCTATTTGGAGTATAACTTGATTTTCGATAACATAATATATGTTCCATAACTAATTGATATCTTATATCTTCTCTTAATATCCTATTTTCATGCCTTACTTTAATATGAAAATCAGCTTCAAAGTTATTTTCTCCAAATATTTCATCACAAATTTTCCTAAGATTTACTACCTCATTATCATCAATAGATATAAATATTACGCCATCTTCTTTTAATAAATTTCTTGCTAATTTTAATCTTGGATACATCATAGATAACCAATCACTATGATATCTTCCATTACTATCAGGATTTGATACTAATCTTCCACCCTCTTCATCTATCTGACCACTTTCAAGTAGTTCAACTTCTATTTCTCTTGAAAAATCATCTTTATAAACAAAATCATTACCTGTATTATATGGTGGGTCTATGTATATCATTTTGATTTTATTCATATAACTTTCTTGAAGTATTTTTAAAACTTCTAAGTTATCACCTTCAATATATAAATTTTCAGTAGTATCAAAATCTACACTCTCTTCTTTACAAGGTCTAAGTGTTTTAGTTGTTGGAGTGTTAGCAGATAATTGAGCTTCTCTTTTACCTGCCCAGTTTAAAGAGTATCTTTCTTTATATCCATCAATAATATTTTCTGATAACTCTTGTTTAAGTGCTTCAAAGTCTATTGCTTTTCCATTTTCATCTTCACTTACAACATTTGGAAAAAGTTCAGCTATTTTTGCTATATTTTCATTTTTAAAATCTACTGTTTTCATATCAAGTTTTTCAAAACTCATTTATATATTACCCCTTTAAATTATTTAATTCTTTTTTTAATTTTTTTAAATCTTTATTTAATTCAGTTTTTTTATTAAACTGTTTTTCTTTGGCAATTTTACCCTTTAAAACCTCAATACTTTTTGATATTTCTGCTATTTTTTTATCAATTTCAATTGTTTCTTTAAAACCTATATCTTTTCTAGTATCTGGTTCAATATTTGATAAAAATTGTCTTACTATATTTTGATAAACCTTTTCTAAGTTTGTATCTACAAAATTAAACTTTTTTTCTTCATTCCAGTTTGAAAAATAATACTTCTTTTCATCAAGCAATGATATTCCATAACAAAACTCTTCTTTGTATTCAAATACAAAAAGAATAGGATAAGGAATAAGTTTATTTATCTCTTTTAACGCCTTAATAGGAATATCTTTTGATTTAAGTATCATATTAAAAATATGTATCTCTTCTACTTGTTTAGTTCCCTCAATATTTATAGTTGAAGCACTGAGTTTATAAGACCAAGTAATTTTTTCTATATCACTAAAAATTGCTTTACCATTTGATATTTTTTTTATAAAAGTTTGTTTTGATAAAAACCTATTTACAAAAGCACTATTTGGTAAATTTAAACTTCTCATTTTTTACCTTATTACTATAAATGCTATAAGTTCAAAGTCATCAAGACCTTTTATCTCATTTTCAAGTATTGAAGTTCCACCACTACTGAAAAGTGATTCAATATCTGTTTCATCTTTTGTATCAATTATTGAAGAAATAGCTTCATTTAATAAGCTTGAATATTCACCCATATTTTTGCCATCTTTAGTCTCTTCATTAAAAGGTTCATAAACACTAGCAATAGGTTCTTCTTTACCTTTACAAAGATATCTAATAGTATCTAATATATTTTTTACACTTAAATGATTTGATACTACTTCTGCGTCTTTGTTTATATGAACTAAATAAAATGGGTGAAGTTGGTTTGTATTGTCTATATTTACATTTTGATTTATGTTTTTTAATACAAAGATTACACCATCATCTAAATTTTTGCTAATATCTTTTTGGCATACAGTATGAATACCATTACTTACATTTGCTATATCACCTTTTTGCTCAATGTAATTTAACAAGTCCATTCTAAAATCATTAAGTCCTAAATCAGTAATAGAAATAGAATTATCCATATCTTCAATATCAACTACTTCACTTTGAAGTTTTTGTAGTTGTTGCTTTCTAAAATCCATATCAGTAGACTCATTAGTTAAAACATTATCTTCACCTGTTGCTGTTGTATCAACCATAAACATTCTAGTTTCAACTCTATTTTTTAAGTTTATATATTCATCAAGACTAAGATTTGGCCAAAAGTTAATTAACTGTATATAGTTGTTTTTACTTCCTATTCTATCCACCCTACCAAATCTTTGGATTATTCTAACTGGATTCCAATGAATATCATAGTTAATTAAGGTATCACAATCTTGTAAATTTTGCCCCTCAGAAATACAATCAGTAGCTATTAAAACATCTATTTGTTTTGTAGGGTCTTTTAAATTTAAACTTTTAGATAATGGTGAAAAATGAGATAAAATATTGTTAAATTGCTTATCAATATTTAAAGTTGTTTGATTTGTTCCACTTCCTGTAATTTTAGCACTTTGAAGACCAAGAGACAAATTGAACTCTTTTAATTGAGTATATAAATAGTTTGCTGTATCAGCAAAAGCTGTAAATATGATTATCTTTTTATTATTCTCATTAATAGGATTAGTTAATTTATTTTGAATTTCTTCTTTTAGTCTGTTAAGTTTAGTATCTTCACTTGGTAAAATCTTATTCATATCTTTTAAAATATTTTGTGCTATTTCAAGATCATTTTCTAAATCAACTCTCCAACTTTTTGTATCCATATCAGCTAAGTTAATTTGAACTTTTTTACCTATGCTAAACTCTTCATCTAACCAATCTTCATCACTATCTTCTAAACTAGAACTATCAAATTCATCAACTAAGCCTAAGCCATTAGTTTCAAAATCGTCAATTTTATCTAATATATCTATGATATTTGAACTAAAATTATTAAGCGTTATTCTAAAACTATCAACTGAACTTTCTAATCTTTTTAGAAAATTAACACGCATTAATTTTTTTAAACTTTCTTCTCTACTAGATTGTTTTAAAGTAGAATTATTACCAACATCAGTATCATATAAATCACTATAAAACTCTAATCTACTACTAAAAATATATGAAAAAGGACTATAAACTGACATATTAAAAGAAGATAATTTTTTATAGATATCTTCAATACTCATAATATCATTTAACTCAGTTAAATTTGTATGAATTGCCCTTGGTTTAAGTCTTGTTGGAAATTTTCCAATTGAACTCATATTATAATACTTTTCAATATGCCTTCTACTTCTTGCCATAGTTATTGAATCAAGTAATTTAAAAAAGTCATAATTTTTATTTAACTCTTTTAATAAGTTTTGAGTTGTTCTTTGCTCAACTAATAAATCAGACCAATCATTAAAAGTTTTTTGAGCCTTTCGTAAGACTGCGTCAATAGAAGTTGATATATTTAATTTTGTATCAACTAAATTTGTTTGCCCCTCATATGCTAATGCTATTTGGTTTTTTAAGTCTGTAAATCTATTATTAACAGGAGTAGCACTTAGCATTAAAAGTTTTGTTTTTACACCTGTTTTTATAATATTTAGTAGTTTTTGATATCTTGTAGTTTTCTTTTTTCTTGCGTCATTATTTCTAAAATTATGTGATTCGTCTATTACTATTAAGTCATAATTAGCCCAATTTACTCTTGATAAGTCTATACCATTTGAAAAACCTTTTTCCCTTAAAATATCAGTATGATATAAAACATCATAATTAAATCTATCTTTTAAAAGTGGATTATCTTCATAATTATTTAAAAATGTTTTCCAGTTATCACCAAGTTTTTTAGGACAAAGCACTAAGATTGATTTATTTCTCTCTTGATAATACTTTATAACTCCAAGAGCTGAAAAAGTTTTTCCAAGTCCCACAGAATCAGCTAATATACAACCATTAAACTTTTCAAGTTTATTTATAAGTCCTAATACAGCGTCTTTTTGAAAATCATATAGTTTACTCCAAATTACACTATCTTTAAATCCAGTTTTTTCATTTGCTAATTCATCTTCACTTAGGTCTTCTAAAAACTCATTGAAAATGTGATAAAGCACTAAATAATATATAAATTCAGGAGAGTTTTCTTTATAAAGATTATCTATGTATGAGATTACTTCATCTGTAATATCTTTTAATATTTCTTTATCGTTCCAGACATTATCAAAGTTAGTTAAAAAACTTTGTGTAGTTGTGCTGTCTTCCATTTTTGTTATAGCACCAAGTAAAGTATTATCTTTTTTATAGCCAAAACCAGCACTACTAAACTCATTTAGATTTAAGTATGTTGATTTATCTATATCATTATCTACAATTAGCATTGGAGCAATAGCTCCATTGCCTTTATTTGATTTGAACCTTACTTTTTGCTCACACCATTTTCTACACTCTTTGGCAATAGTTCTACCTTTTAATTCATTTTTTAAATTAATTTCAAAGTCCGAACCATTAATTGATTTTTGTCTATTTAATGAAGATATTTCAAAGAATCTTGAGTCTTTTTTATTTTGGTCAGTTTTAACAAAAGTTGGGTCTGTAAATATGAACCTTAATTCTTCAATTTTAGATAACTCTTTTTTTAAACTCTCAAATCCATAAATTGAGAATATTGAAGAAGCTACACTAAGCTTACTGTTAATACCTATTGAATTTTTTAAATCATCACCAACTACATTTATTCTATTATCAAAAGTTTTAATCATAAGCTACCAACTCCATAAAAATAGCTTTATGTTATCAAAAAGTAGCAAAAAATATAATATAATTATTTAATTCATAGCTTAGATTTAATAAATATCACTAATGAAAATTACAGTTTAAAACACTTTCTATAATAGATATTACTATTTTAATTATTTTCGCTTGCATCTGTATAATGAAGCTCCAAACCATTTGAAGTAGCAACAAATCCATTTATGTTGATTTTACCCTCATGAACTAATTTATGATGCTCTTTGCATAAAGGAATTAGATTATATTTATGGTTTGCATTCATATGACCTATAAAGCCATCTTTATTAGCTCTTGCTTGCTCTTTTATATGGTGAACATCATCACAAGCTTTTCCACATATTACACAAGTTGAGGCAAATACATCTTTATTATATTTTGAGGTTTTTTTCTGTGTAAGTCTTTCTATTTTATCATAATCATCTGTTAAACGTTTTCTAATATCATTTGCAACGCTTAAAAACTCTTTATCCATATGAAGTGATTTTGCATACTCTAACCCATACATAGAAGAACCACTTCCAAAGGCTAGTTTTCTATCAAAAATAAGTTTATCTTCTTTATCTTCATACATAACTGATAGATGTAAAGAGATAATATTTCTTAGTTTTTCTATCTCTTTTATCTCTGGTAATTGATGTAAGTGCGTTGCAAAAACAAAAATTGATTCTAGTTTTGCAAGTTTTAATATAGCACTTGCAACAATACTTAAACCACTCATAGTTTCAGTACTATGAGAAATTTCATCTCCTAAAACCAATGATTTTTTTGTTGCTCTATTGAAAATATTTTTAAGTTCAAGCATCTCAACAGCAAATGAAGATAAACCTTTTGCAATATTATCAGCTCCACTAATTCTTGTATAAACTGCATCAAAAACTGAAAATCTCATAGATTTTGCAGGTACATAAAAACCTGCTTGTGCTAAAATAACAGCAATTCCTATTGATTTCATAAGTGAAGATTTACCAGATGAGTTTATACCATAAAGTAAAACTCCATGCATTTTATTATCTGTTATATTTAAAGGGTTTGAGTTTTTTACTATTACATTGTTTTTTTGCTCTTTTGAGGCATAACTTAGCTCTCCTAAAACCACATCATTTGGAACATAAATACCTTGTTCTTCATTTGCTTCAATAATAGGATGTCTAAGCTCAACTAGCTCTAAAAAGTTTTCATCATCTTTTGTTTTTACTATTTTAGGGCATGTATAATTATATTTTTTAGCTGTTTTTACATTTGAAACTGTTAAATCAATCTCTGCTATAAACTGCACAAGTTCTTCTAATAATATTGCAAATTTCTTCTCAAACTCTACTAGTTTTTCTTTAAATACAAGTTTATTTAACTCTATTATTTTTCTTAGATTATGTACATATTTATCTGATATAGTCTCTGTTAAACTGCATGATATTTTTACATTTGTAGTTTGCACTTTTATTTTAAAATCTTTAACTAATAAAAGCTCATCATCTATAATAATATGTGAATTTAGTAATTCATCTTTTATTAGATTGTATCTATTTTTAGTAAGTGCTAAATAAAAGCCCTCTTTATCAAGTCTATTTATACTTACTTGATTTTTATCATCACTTTTTAAATATGTTAAAATATGTGATTTTAATAACTCTAATTTTGAGTAAAGTTCATCATTTTGTCTAGTTAATTCATCAATTTGAACATTTATTCCCTCGCAAACCATATTTGCTTCTACATCTTTTAACATATACTTACCAGATATATCTAAATCAAAAGTAGAATCAATTGAATTTATAAAAAGTTCTAGCTCTTTAGAACTACAAGGAGGAGTAAAAAACTTATAACTTTCCATAAACTTTACGACTTCTTTTATACTTAATAAAGAGTCATATAAATAGTTTAATTCAAAAGGGTGCAATCTTGCTAGTTTTATTCTTCTTGTAAGTCTTTCAATATCATAAATATTTGCTAATTCATTTTCTATTGGAGCATAATAATCAAATAACTCTTTTGATAAATTAAATCTTCTTAATATCTCTTTTGTATCTTTTACAGGATGAGTAAGTCTTTCTTTTAGAAGTCTTTTTCCCATGGCTGTTGAAGTATTATTTAAAAGTTTAATTAAACTTGGGTTATGAGAAGTTTCTATTATATTTAATTGCTCTAATGCATTGTTTCCTAAATAGATATATTTTGAGATATCAAGTTTTATAGGCATTGATAATTTTTGAACAATATTTGAATCATGACCAATAACAAAATCAATTAATATAGCTAAACTTTCACTACTTAAAGGCACTCTTTCCATATCAAGATGTTCTATTGAAGTAAGAAGTGATTGAATATTGAATACATTTTTAAATAATTCATTTTGATAAGTGATTTTTGGTCTAAAACTTCCAATATGAAAAGTTTTTAATTTTAACTCTAAGTAATCAATCACTTCTTTTTGATTTATATTTTTATCTGCAAAAGTTACAACTATTTCATTTGTTTTATGCATATTCATATAGTTAAAAGCTTCATCAAGTGCATAAAACTTATCTTCACTTGTACCATGTACTTCATTATAATAGCATTTACCTGTTGTTACATCAATTGCACTATATCCTATTAAATAAATTCCTTTTACTTGATCAACAACTAAAGAAGTAATATTATTTTCATCTTGGTCAACTACAAAATCAAAATTTGTTCCTGGACTAATAACTGTATCTAAATATCTTGAGACCTTAGGAGGAAGACCTCTTTGTCTTATAACAACTACTGTATATTTTTGTTCATTTATTATTCTTGAAAGGTGTTTATCAAAAGATATAGCAGGAACACCTGCCATGATAGGATTATCTTGAGAATTTTCTAAAATTGATTTGTTTTTTCTTGTTAGTTGTATATTTAAAAGCTCAGCAATCTCTTTTGCTTTACCTATTTGTTCTTTATCATTATTTACTTCATAAACTTCAAAAAAAGTTCCTATTTCCATAAGAACAATAGTATTTTTACCATATTTTTCTTCAAATAGTTTTTGAAGTTTAAAATATGTATATGTAAGTAAAATTTTTTTATCATCTAATAATTCTTGAACTTCTTGTCTCAATTTATCTTCTCACTCCAGTCCAGTTTCTAATCATTTCTCTTTGCTCTTTTGTTAAATCTGCTTCTTCATGAAAAGCTATATAACTTTTAAGTGGCATTGCTGCATAAACTTTTTTATAGATTGATCTTAATTTTTCTTCTTGCTTTTGCTTATCATAGTTATTCCATTGTGTGAAATTTAAAGCATTTCTACCCTCATTTATATGAGAAGTAATAACCCAAGAAAATGGTGCTACTTGAGAATACCAAGGCCAATTTGTTTTATTTGAATGGCAATCATAACATGAAGTTTTAAATAACTTCATAACCTCAGGCTTTGCAACAATTTCTAGCTCTTTTACTATTTTTTCATTTTTTTGCTCTGGTCTTATAAATTGCATAACTACAAAAATAATTAAAAAAATAAGAAGTGCTTTTTTCATATAAAATCCTAGTTGATAAATTAAATAAATAGATTATATGGTCTTTCAAGCTCTTTTATAAATAAAGAAACACTTAAATTTCTTCCTTGTCTTTTGAACTCTTTTTTATCAAAAAAAACCAATATTGTTGGTATAGAAAATACCGTAAAATGACTTGCTACTTGTTTATATAAATCAGCTTTGACTTCATACATTTGTATTTTTGGAAAGTTCTTTGATATTTCTTGCTCTATTTTTGGTTTTAAAACACTACAAACAGAACAATTCTTAGCACTAAAATAGATTAATACAGCTTCTCCTGTATTAATCTTTGAGTTTATATACTCAACTGTTTTTACTTGTATCATTGTATAATTCTTTTTCTAATTCTTGGTTAAATCTCTCTTCTGCTTCTTTTGCATTTTCAGGATTATTTTTAGAATCTTTATGATCTTTTCTATGTGTAAAAATATCATGTCTTGTTAAACTAATACCTTTCATATGTGTAATAGGAAAAGCAAAAGCAATACCTTTTCCAATAGTAGTAATATGAAGTGAATGTATAATCTCTTTTATTACTGAGTTTACCATTGCACTTGGAAGAAGGAAAAGCAATAAAACACCATTTGCTTCAAAAGAAGTTCTATAAAAATTGCCAATTCCATCAAGTCCTATACCATCAGCTTTTAAAACAGTTACACCTCCAGCACCAGCTTTACTTGCTGCTTGAATTGCATCAAGTTTTTTATCTTCTGGAACTATTATAACTACTGCACTAAAATCCATAGGCAATGAGTGTCTTCTATTGCTTCCATCAATATTAACCGTTGCTAAATCCATATTCTCAGCATCAATTAAAGTATCTCTTAAAATATTTGCAGCTTCAATTTCAGTATCAGATTTAACTCCAAGTTTTTCAACAAAAATACCATACAACATTACTGTTATCATAGGAAATAGTGAAGCAAATGCAATAAGTCCAAAACCATCAATTAAAGGACTTCTTCCCTCAATCGAAGTAGCAAGTCCAATTCCAAGGGCTGCAACAAGTGGAACTGTTACAGTTGATGTAGTTACTCCTCCACTATCATAAGCAATAGGAATAATATACTTAGGAGCCATAAAAGTTAAAATAATCACTAATATATACCCAAAAATAATATAGTAGTGTATATGTCCACCATCTACAATTCTAAAAGCACCTAAAGCAATACCAATTGCAACACCAAAAGCAACAAATAGTCTTAATGCAAAATCATTAATTTTACCATCACTTATCTCTTTTGCTTTTTTTGCGATAGCCATTAGTGCTGGCTCAGCCATAGTAGTTGAAAATCCAATTGCAAAAGCAAATGTATAGATTATTAATACAGATTTACCTTTTGTAAGTTGGAAAGCCATTGATTCACCAAGTGAAAATAGACCCATTTCAAGACCAAGGATAAAAGCATATAAACCAATAATAACTAAACCAAAACCTAAAAATACTGTTTTTACATTTTGTATTTTTTTTCTTAAAACAATATATTGAAAGAAAAGTATTATAACTAGTATTGGGGCTACATCTTTAATTACAGATAATATTCCAGAAACAATAGTAGAAATATTTATATTTGCTGTACTTGAAACAGTAGCATGAATTGCAATATCGGCTACTTCTTTTGCTTCAAATAGATTATATACAGCAATTCCATAAATTTGCACAAATATCATTGGTGTTAATGAAGCAAATGCAATAAGTCCAAAACCATCAATTACAGGGTTTCTTCCTTTAATTGAAGTTGCAAGTCCAATTCCAAGTGCTGCAACTAATGGAACGGTTACAGTTGAAGTTGTAACCCCACCTAAATCATATGCTAAACCAATTATCTCTTTTGGCGCAAAAAAAGTAACTCCCACTACTAAAATATATCCAGCAATAATATAGTAGTGTATTGGATGACCTTTTATTATTCTAAATACACCTAATAATATAGCAAAACCAACAGAAGCAGCAACTACAAGCCTTAATATTGTTGCATCAATTCTACCACTAGAAATAGAGGCAGCTTTATCTGCAATAACAGCAAGTGCAGGTTCAGCAATTGTAGTACCAAAGCCAATCAAAAATCCAAAGAAAAGAATCCAAATAATATTCTTACTTTTAGCAAAATCCCTTGCTAAACTCTCCCCTATTGGAAAAATTCCTATTTCCAAGCCTTGTAAAAATAAAGCAAGTCCAAATCCAACAATTACTAGTCCAATAGTAGTAGAAATCCAATTTTCAGGTACATCTTGAATGATTGTAAGCTGAAAAAATAAAATTACAACTACTATTGGAAGTAAATCTCTAAATGAATCTCTTAAAAGTTTTAAAAAAAAGTTAAACTGTGTCATCTATACTACTTTTTAAATACTAAAACATCATATTTTGATTTATCTAATATATCAAATGTAAAAAAACTTATATTCCCTGTAGTATGCAAAGAAATTAAATCAAACTCGTTACTATTTTCATTTTCATCATTGATATACCTATCAACTAAAGTATCATTTTCAACTTTTAAGCTAAGTTTATCTTTGCAATTTTCAACTGAACTCATAAATTTATCTCCATCATTAAAAACTTTCTTTGTCATATTTACATAATACTTTTGACTAGTTTCATTGTCTATTCCATACATATTAAGTCTATTTTTAAAAGGAATATTATACATATGAAGTAGTTGAATTAAAGAGTTTGGAAAAAACTTTAATGTATTTTCTATTACATATTTTGAATCTTCACTAAAATCTGTAGGAATCAATATTTTTTTATACTCTTTTTGAATACTATTTTTAATAATTAAAGTAGGAATTTCCAAAGTACGAATAAGTTTTTTTGTAGTAGAACCCATAAAGAAATTTTCAAGACTAAAATTTTCTCCACTAGCACCAGTTATTACAAGCAAAGATTTCAACTCTTTGCTCAAATCAAATATTTCATCTTCAACTACACCCACTTTTAAATAAAAATCTTTTTCTTTTATAGTTGGGAATTCTTCTTTAAGATATTTTAAACAATTAAATTTTATCCTTGAACTATCTTTATGAAAATTAAAAATATTATCTTCAACAACATGTACTACTTTTAAGTCACTTTTCATCATATTTGATATAAAAATAGCCTTTTTTAAAACTTCAGAACTACTATTTGAAAAATCAATTGCAACTAAAATTGTATTCAAAACTTACTCCTCGTTTATGATTAATTCAGTAATTTTTTTACTAGTTATTCTATTTTCAATAAATACATTAGCAATATTAAATTCATCTATAATATCTGACTCTTTTTTTGTATGTATTTTTACAATAATTTTCTCTATTGGCACTATTTGCTGAATAGTATCACATACTTGATATAATTTTTTTGGATTATCTATTGCAACAATTACATATTTTGCTTCTTTTAAATTTACAGTTCTTAATAAATCTTTATTTGTAGCATTTCCAAAAACTACGTTATAACCACTATTTATTGATTTATAGAAGCTTTCGATATTGTTTTCAATTGCTATATATTTTTCAGAAGAGGCTGATAAATCATCTGCTATATTTCTTCCAAACTCTCCCAAACCTAATATAACAGTATGATTTGTCAATATAGAACTAGTTAAATCTTGGCTAACACTTGGTTCTTCTTCTTTATTAAATTTATCAGTAATAAAAGTAAGATTTTTTAAAATTATTGGAGTTATAATCATTGATAATACAATAGTTACAATCATTATTTGACCATATGGAGCTGGGACTAAACCACCTGTTCTTGCAAGTTCAAGTAATGCAAGTGAAAACTCCCCAACTTGAACTAAACTAAGTGCAGTTTTCATACTTACACGTTTGTTTTCATTTATTCTAATAATAGCATAGATAATAACAAATTTTAAAATCATTACAGAAACTAGTAAAGCTAAAATTATATGGATATATGAAGAAATAATATCAAACTTTAACTGCATCCCAACAGTTACAAAGAAAATACCCAATAACAAATCTCTAAAAGGTACCAAATCAGCTTCTGCTTGGTGTTTATATCTAGTTTCAGCTATTAACATACCTGCTATAAAAGCTCCAAGAGAATATGAAAAGCCTAATTCATGAGCTAAAAGTGAAGCTCCAATTGCCAAAAATAGTATTGTACCAACAAAAAGTTCATCTGAGTTTGTTTTAGTTATTGCTTTAAAAAAAGGTTCAAGTAAATACTTTCCAATAATTACCATAAGAGCTAATAGCATCGCAGCATGTAAAACCATCTCACCTAAAACATCTGTAACAGAACTATTTGATGCACTACTCATAAATCCAATTGTCAATAAAATAGGTATTACTGCTATATCTTGCATAATCAAAATACCTAAACTTCTTTGTCCGTATCGTCTATTTATTTCACCTGTTTCATTAAATGTTTTTAAAACTATTGCTGTTGAAGATAAAGCAATAGCTAAAGATAAAATAAATGAAACATTTTTTTCTATATCCAATAAAAAATAACTAATAGAAAAAACAATTACAGCAGTAATTAAAATTTGTAATGTACCTGCTAAAAATACTTCATTTTTCATCTTTTTTAAATGTGCAAGTGAAAATTCTAGTCCTATTGTAAACATTAAAAATACTACACCAAACTCTGCAATCTCTTTTAATGTGTGATTATTGACTGCATCATGAAGATTGAAACCATAAGCAATTATAGTACCTGTAAATATATAACCAATGATTGTAGGAAGGTTAATTTTTTTTAAAAGTATATTTATAGTTAAAGCTAAAAAAAGAGAAGTTACTATAACTGTTAGCATTCAAATCCTTACTAAATTAAAATATAAAGATTATATCAAAATTTTTTTTTAAACAGATAAATAACTTAATAAAGTAGTTTAAAACTACTTTATTTTTTATACTTGATGTTCACTATTTTTTGCAAGTCTTTCTTTTTGTGAAAGATATGAGTTTAATGCACTAACATATGCATTTGCAGTTGCAAGCATTGTATCAACACTTAAACCATGACCTACAAATGATGGAGATTTTTCATCAAAAACTACTCTTGTTGTAACTTTTGCTAAGGCATCTTTACCTTCTGTAACAGAAATCACATTATAACTTTGTAATTCTCCACTATAGCCTGTAAGTCTATCAATTGTTTTGAATATTGCATCCATTGTTCCATTACCAATATTTGCATCTGTTAAAATCTCATCATTATGCTTAATAGAAACAGCCGCTGTTGGTACTCCATTAGAACAGTCAGAAATTTGTAATCCTACTAACTCATAGATTTTATCTTGATTTAATGACTCATCAGTAATTAACATTCTAATATCATCATCAGTTACTTCTTTTTTCTTATCTGCTAAGATTTTAAATTTTTCAAAGGCTGAATTTAACTCTTCACTTGTTACTGTATCAAAACCTAAGTTAGTTATTTTATCTTTAAATGCAGCACGCCCAGAGTGTTTTCCTAAAATTAAAGTAGAATCTTTAATAACACCAACATCTTCAGGTCTCATAATCTCATATGTTTCTTGATGTTTTAATACACCATCTTGGTGAATTCCACTTTCATGAGCAAATGCATTTTTACCAACAATTGCTTTATTTTGTTGTGGCTCAACACCTGTAATAGTTGCGACTAATCTTGAAGTTGCATAAATCTCTTTTGTATTTATATTTGTATATAAATCCTTAAAAGCATCGCGTCTTGTTTTAATAGCCATAACTGATTCTTCTAAAGCAGAATTACCAGCTCTTTCTCCTAAACCATTCATAGTTACTTCAATTTGTCTAGCACCATTTGTTACAGCTGCTAAAGTGTTTGCTGTTGCTAAACCTAAGTCATTGTGATTATGAACAGAGATTATTGCTCTATTAGCTGCAAAATCAGATAACTCTTTAACCATTGCTCCCAATTCAGTTGGCAATCTATATCCAACAGTATCAGGTAAATTAATAGTTGTAGCTCCAGCAGCAATTACTGCATCCATTACCTCTTTCATAAAAGAGATTTCACTTCTTCCTGCATCTTCTAAAGAAAACTCAACATCATCAACAAAAGTTCTTGCATATTCAACTGCATATACTGCTCTTTTTATTACTTCTTCTTCACTCATTTTTAATTTATATTTCATATGAATAGGAGAAGTTGCAATAAATGTATGAATTCTATGCATCTTTGCTTTTTGTACTGCTAAAGCAGCTTGTTTAATATCATTTTCAACAGCTCTACTTAAAGAACAGATTGAAGACTTTTCAACTTGTTCAGCAATTCTACTAACAGCATCAAAATCCCCTGGACTAGCAGCTGCAAAACCTGCTTCAATTACATCAACACCTAATTTTTCTAACTGCTTAGCAACTTTAATCTTCTCTTCTGTGTTCATCGAACACCCAGGACTTTGCTCCCCATCCCTTAATGTTGTATCAAATACAACTATTTTATTATTATCCATGATTTTTACCTTTTTAAAAGTATCTTAATTATATCCATTTTTCTTTAAAAGAAAAAAACTATATTCTTGATTTTTTTTTGATTTATTGTGTGTAATTATTAGAGTGATTTTGAAAGCAGAAGAAGAGTGTTAACACTTTTGATGAATTGATTATTATAAAAATCGAATATTTTCATTGTACTCTCCCATAAATTTGACAAATTATATTTTAAAAAACTTTTTTTGTCAAGAGTTATTTTGATTTTTTTGATAAAACAACTCTATTTTTACCACTATGTTTTGCTTCATACAAAGCATCATCTGAATATTTATATATTTTCTCTTCTTCTTCAAAGTTTATATAGTTTAAAGTGATTAATCCTGCTGAAACAGTTACTCTTTTTGTATTTTCATTACCTAAATGTTCAATATTTCTATCGAAAACTTTTTTTACAATATTATTTGAATATTCTAAAGATTCTTCTATATTTAAATCTGAAAAAATTATTCCAAACTCTTCTCCACCTAATCTAAAAACAAAATCAGATGCTCTTAAACTTGATTCTTTTAAAATTTTAGCAACATCTGTTAAAGCTTTATCTCCTTTGATATGACCATACATATCATTATATTTTTTAAAATAATCAATATCTAAAGTAAGAAGACTTAAATAAGATTTTGCTCTTTTTAATCTTTGTAATTCACTACTTATTATTTTGTTAAAGTATCTTCTATTATAAAGTTTTGTTAAATCATCTTCAATTGTTAATTGTTCTAACTTTTTTTTACTTGTTATATCTTGTCTAATAGTTGTATAATTAACAATTTTCTCATCTTTAAAAGCAGGTGTAATAGAGAGATTACAAATAAACTCTTCACCATTTTTCTTCATATATTTAACTTCTTCTTCTTTAAAAGTTTTGCCTGATTTTATTGTTTTCCAAAGTAAACTATATAACTCATCAGGTGTATCCTTATGTCTTAATATCATATGACTTTTACCTAATAATTCTTCTTTTGAATAACCTGTAAACTTGCAAAATGCATTACTAACATCTATATAAATTCCATTTACATCAGTAATTGAAATCAATACATTTTCATTTATTATTTTTAATAAATTCTCTTTTTCAAAGATTTTTTCTTGTAAGTTATCTCTTATAATAGACTCTTGAATAGCTTTTACAAGTTCAATAAGATTTATTGGTTTCATTACAAATTTGTTAACATTTAGTTTTATAGCCTCTAAAAGATACTCTACATCTGAATATGCAGTTGTTATAATTACAGGAATATTTGTATTTAATCTTCTAATCATTTCAAGACCATTTAATTTTGGCATTTGTATATCTGTGATTATTATATCTGGTTTTATTTCATAAAAAAGTTTTATTCCCTCTTCTCCATTATTTGCTGTATAAAAGTTTTTTATATATTTTTTTAGATGAAAAGAGACCTCTTGTCTTAATTGTTTTTCATCTTCTACATATAATACTATGGTATTTTTTAATAAATCTCTATTCACTTTCAATTCCTTTTTTTATCATAAGAGGCACACAAATAGTAAAACAAGCACCTAAATCTGTATTTTCTACACTAATTTCTCCACCCATACTATTTTCAATAATAGTTTTTGTCATATATAATCCTATTCCTGTTCCTTTGCCCTCTTCTTTTGTTGTAAAGTATGGCTCAAATATCTTCTCTTTTATATCTTTGCTTATTCCTTTTGCATTATCTTCTATTTGTACTATTGCACTATTTTTATCTTTATATACTCTTATTTTTACTTTTGCATCT